>JALNZK010000214.1 GCA_023229365.1 Pseudomonadota bacterium
CCCCTCCACGATTGCATCTTCATAGACGTCGGGAATTCAGTTCAGACGTGGTTCCTTTCCCTGGCTGCCGGCCTCATGCTCGGCTTCTTCATCGCGAGCACCACGGTCAGCGTCTCGGAGTCGGGCTCGTCTAGGCTGCACTGGATAGGATTCTTCTGCGGCGTGCTCATCGGCATCGCCCTCTTCCTGATCAGGTGCCTCGGCATCGACAGCATGCTCTCGCTGCTCATGGCAGTCGGCCTCGCGCTCCTCGAGATCGCCTTTGTCGTGCTTCTCGAATGGACCGGCAGGGGTCTGCGCCGACAGTTCGCAGAGTACAGGGAGAAGCGGGATGAGCATCGCCGCCTGCTCCAGTACCTCGGCGCGGCCGAGGAAGAACTCACCGGTCTTGTCGCGGAACGCATGCGCCTGACCAAGGAGATCGGCCAGTTTGTGGAGGAGGTGGGGCAACGCGAGGCTGCCCATCTCCAGATTGAGAGCCTGGTTCGCGGCGCCCGCCAGGCGGTGCGCGACGGCTACTATGCCGGCATCGCAGAGAACGAAGGCCGCGCTCGCGGCTGCAAGCCCAGGAAAGGAGCGGGAAGATGAAGCCGGTTCAACTCGCGATCGTGTCCGTGTTCGTCATCGGGATGGCGCTCGCCGGTTGGTACTTGTTCTCGCAGCCGGCCGAGGAGGTCAGGGTCACGCACGTGGCCGTGGTGTTCGATCGTTCCAACTCGCTGCGCGAAGACCTCGAGGGTAATTCCGCGAGCGGCGTTCTCACGCGCGCCTTCTCGGTGCCCGGGCTGGGGAAGGAATCCTCGGTCATTGTTACGGGCACGGGCGACGGTGTTTCCAACGGCGAGCCGGTCTCGATCGCCACGGTATCGGTGCCGCTGTCGTCGCGCATCATCGAAGGCAAGGACGCCGTCGTACACCAGCGCAAGCAGCTCCTCGACGACACTGTCGCGCGCTATTTGAAGGAGGCGACCGAGACTCGGATGTCGCCTATCTTCCTCGCCGTGAAGCGGGCACTGGCCCAACTCAAGGCTACCGGATGCGTTGCCGGTTCCGGCTGCACGCTGTTCATCCGCAGCGACGGTGAGGAGACCGAGGAGACCTACCTGAAGGAGTCGATCAAGAGACGCAAGCTCTTGAAGAAAGGCACGCCCGCGCCGCTAGACAACTCGGGTATCGCGATCATTTGGTGTGGAACAGCCGAATCCAGGGGGCCGGTTCCCGGACGAGGAAAACGCCGAGCGTCGCGCAGCAGCGCCTCGGCCGACTTCATGAAAGAGCTCTGGTCCACGCTGTTCACGTCGCCCGAGCTCATCGTGTTCGAGCCGCTCTGCTTGGCCTGCGACTCGCAGGGCGACCGAATCTACTTCGGAGAAGAGGCATGATCGTCGGCATCATTATCCTCATCGCGGGCTTTGCGCTGGTTCTGGGAAAAGTGCCGTTCGCGAAGACCGCCGGACGTGTGGCTTGTGGGGTGGCGCTCATCGTCGTGGCTTTGCCGTGCCTGGTCGGCGCGCTTTCCAACTCGTCCGCGGGATCGGTCGGCGCAAGCGCCTCCGGCTCGCTCACCTCGGCGCTCATCGCTCTGCTCATCATGGTCGCGCTCGTGATCATCGGACGCTGGTCGTTCAAGCGTTGGCTCGCCTCCAAACCCGAGCAGCCGGTACCGACATCTTCGCGTCGTCGCGTGGATCTGCCCGAGTTGCCCGCGAGCTGGTCATCCGACCGTGAGGAGGACGACCTGTGAGCCGCTGGCCGCTCATGCTCGGAACAGCGCTGCGCAGAACGCGCCGCGATCCATCCCCTCCGGCAATAGCGGATCGTGTATCGGCTGTCGCGGCGCACGAGTCCACCGACGACTTCGTGGTCGGCGAGATCCAGGGTGCGCAAAACAACGCACTTCGCCTCGACCTGCCGGCGATCGTTGGCAAGCATCTGCATTGCGTCGGCGCGACCGGCGCGGGGAAAAGCGCCTGGGCGATATCGTTCATCGCCTGGCTCCTGCGGCACGTTTCCGTCCTCGTGGTTGATGCTAAGGGGGATTTGTGTGCGCTCGCGGCCGACATGCTCACCCACAACCTGCTCTCGTCTCCGGACCGGGAGGAGGCGCTCTCTCGTATCCGGGTGGTGGATCCGTTCTCGTCGAGCCACCTTGTCTCCTGGAATCTGTGCGCGCGAGATGAGACCGTACCCATAGAACTGCAGGCCCATGAATTGGGGTCTCTAATGCTCCAGTCGGTCCAGGCCGACACCGGCATCCGACAAGGCCGCCTGCTCCACAGTCTGCTCGCGCTCGTCATTGACACGGGTGGGACGCTCCTCGACGCGCACCACGCGCTCGTGGATCCGCCGACTCTCTCGGCACTCGTGGGGCGAACCGCGGACGAGCGGTTGCGCCACTACTTCCGCGTCGAGTACCCCAAAGAGCCGAAGGTGACCGTCTCGGGCGTGATCGCCCGGCTGGACGCTCTGCTGCGTTTGCCGAGCTGGCGGCTCAGTTTCGGTAGTGAAGCCGGGCTGGATTTCCAGAACCTGTTCGCCCCGGGCATCACCCTGGTCAACATCGGCGGGGCGCCGCTCGGTTGCCGCGACCTTCAGTCGTTTGCCGGGCGTCTGCTCTTCCTCCGGATCGCCCGCGCTATCATGAACCGCCCGGTCATGGATCCGGACCTCCTACCGGTCGTAATCGTCATCGACGAAGTACAAGAATTTCTGAGCAGCGAGGTGGCAAGCGAAATGGAACGGCTTCTCGCGCTCGCGAGGTCCAGAAAAACTTCTCTATGCTTATTCCACCAACAGGCGGCCCAGCTGGAGAAGCTCAGCGCGGTGTTGACGAAGATCATCAACACGAATTCCAGCTTCAAGCTTCAGTTCCGATCATCGCTGGAGGACGCGCGCGCGTTCGGCCACGTGCTCCCTGTGACGGGCCGCGTGCTTAGGCCCGATTACCGGCCGGACCAGACCTCGACCGCGCGCAACCCCTACCTCACGCCCAGCGAGGAGCGGCAGATGCTGCTCGAGCGCATTCCGCGATTGCCGTCGCGGCAGTTCTACTTCTGGAACGCCGAGGGGAAACACGCGCGCCTACTTCGCTCGGCCGATGTCCCGCTCGATTTGTGGCGGCGTTCGGCAGACAGCTATCCGGAGTTGCGCGAGCGCGTGCTCGCCGGAGCTCTGCCGCCGGCGCGTCCGCGTCCGAGCGTGGCGCTTGCCGAATTCTCGTCCGAGAAAAACCCGGTGACCGATCGCGAAGAAGCGCGGTTCGTTCGGGCAGAGGAGGAGCGCGGCGTATCTCCCGCCTCGCTGCCCGACAACCTCGAGGAACTCGGATGAACACGAAGAAGAAATCCAAGCCACTTTTCAGGCTGGCTCTGTATATCCTCACCGCACCGTTCTGGGCTGTCATCGGGATCATCTGGCTTCTCGTCCGTCTGGTGCGCTTCTTCGACGGCGTCGGTACCGCGATCGCTGTGATGCGGCCCGAGGTCCTCTGCCCTGTCGGACATGCCAATCCCACCGAGGGCGTCTTCGAGTGCGGCCACTGCGGCGGCAGATATCGGGGCAGCGTGTGGCTCTGCCCTCTGTGCAAGAGCCCGGCCAAACATTTCCCATGCAACCAATGCGGCCTGTCGATCCGGCCGCCGGTTTTGTGATCACCATGAACGCCGAGAACCGATCATCGCGGAGCGAACGGGGCGAGCAGACGGTGGTGCTCACGGCCAGGGACCGCAAAATCGTTTACACGGTTGCCAGGTTCACTCTCGCTTCGACGCGCCATCTCACGGCGCTCTTCTTCACGAAGAAGAACACGGCCAACAAGCGCCTTCGCGCCCTTTTCAACGCCGGCCTGCTGCGGGCGCACCTTGTCCTGGGTTCCACCAGCCCGACCATCTACACGCTCTCGCCCTTGGGCTTGAAGCTCCTCGTCGGGCAGATGGGGGTGGATCGCGCTCTCATCCGCGTTCCCAGAACACTGGACGTCGCCGACCTGCACCACAGAGTCGCCATCGTTGACGTGAGGGTGGCGTTCGTGCTTGCGACGCGGGAGACCGACGACCTCCGCCTCGTCCGTTTCCTCGTCGGCGGCGAGGTGTTCGGGCAGATGAAGAACAAGGGCGCGCAGATTGTGCCCGACGCCCTCATCCTCCTCTCGCGCGCGGTCCGGCCCGAAGTGTATGCCCTCGAAGCCGACCTCGGTACAGAACCCCTCAGCGTATGGCGCCGCAAGGTCGAGACCTACGGCCGGATGATGTTCACGGATGTTGCTCTCCTCGGCGAGCGCGACTGGCGCGTTCTCGTCGCCGCCCCCGGCCTCGGCCGCCTACGTTCTATCGCCGGGGTGGTCATCCCGAACGACCGAAGCGACCGATTCGTGTTCGTCGACCTCGGGGACATCTGCCCGCGAATCGTCGTCGACCAGACCTGGATCACAGCATCCGCGCTAGCGGATGTAAAAGCGTGGTCTTCCTTGCGGAGAAACGCCAATGGCTGAGACCGGATACAAATGCCGGCCCCGCCGCGGTAAGGAAGGCCGCAAGGAGCCCTGCAAGGAGTGCTCCTTTTTACATAAAAACCCGTGCGGCTCGTCGGGAGACATCCCGCGGGCGGCTTGTCCGATGGGGCTGTCTTCTTGCCCAAGGCGTTCGCGGAACGTGAGGCTGGATTACTCACTAACCACAAACGTATGGACAACAACAATCGCCCCGACACCGACCTCGAGAGGTCTTCGCAGATCATCTACGTCATCCGTCTGCCCGAGGACTACGACCGCGAGGACGCCCAACGCAGCTTTTCCGAAAATGTTCCGGAGAGCCAACCCTCGGAGACTTACCGCTGGCCGAGGAGCTTTGCGCTCATGCGCGAGCTCGCCGCCATCGACGAGCCCGATCTGGCAGAAGCCAGCCGGCACGAGCTGTCCCGTGAGGACGCTCGTGACTTCGGCCGCCGGCTTCTCGCGCTCGCGGATTCGCTCGAGGAGCGCGGCCGGAACATGTCTTCGAAAGAGCAGCTCGACGGCGCCGTCCGGTCGTACGCCCTGGACCCGGCTGACGGTAGATGGCAGCCGGAGATCAGGAGCTCGTTCGCCCAGGTTTTGGAAACCTTGCGCGAGGCAGGTCGGTGGTACAGCGAGGTCGACGGAGAGCCTGTGGCGATCCCGGCCTAGCGGAAGAGCGGCTGCGGCAGTGCCTCGCGGGCGTACGGGTTTGGTCGGGGGCAAGGGCGGGGAGGGCGCCAGCCTCGCGTTTCCGCGCGGCCTTGAGGCGGAGGCAGTCCACGGACCGGCGGTCCCAAGGATGTCTTTGCGAGAGAGCCGTGAGCGACGGGAGCCTGACGATACCCCGCCCTTGTCCCCCGTTTTCGTCCCCTGCGAGGAGGCAATCGTTTCGCGACAAGCCGCGTCGCGCGATCACCGGGCGCGCTACAGACATGTTCCTGGCGAGCGCCGGTCATCCGGTCTCGTTTTCGGTCAAGACTCACGCTGCCCGCCGGAGAGGTTATCGGCGGCAGCTTGCTCCGGGGTTCTGTTCCATCTCGGTCGTGGACGGTTGAGGCTGGATCTTTATCCACTAACTTTTCACGTACTATGGAACTGGATCTCATTTCGAAGTCCTACCCGTGTAGGAGCCAGAACAACGTCGCCGTTCTCAACTCACGAGGAGGCATCCACTACGGACCTGTCGAAGGCGCTCAGAAGAGCGAGGATCGTCCGCGCGGTTTCATCGGGTCTTACGCCTG
>JALNZK010000215.1 GCA_023229365.1 Pseudomonadota bacterium
CGTGCGCGATCTGAAGGCGGAGCGGGCGACCCTGGGCGTGGAGGTGCGAAGATGATCGTCCCGTCGATAGACATCATGGGCGGACAGGCGGTGCAGCTCGTCGGCGGCGAGGCGCTCGCCGTCGAGGCGGGCGATCCGATCGCCGTCGCCGAGCGCTTCGCCGTGGTCGGCGAGCTCGCCGTGATCGATCTCGACGCTGCGCTCGGCCGCGGCGACAACCGGGCGATCGTCGCCGAGATCGTCCGGCGCTTCCCGTGCCGGGTCGGCGGCGGCATCCGAAGCGCCGAAGCGGCGATCGCGTGGCTCGACGCGGGCGCCGAGAAGGTCATCCTCGGCACCGCCGCGCGCGAGGAGATCCTGGCCGCGCTCCCGAAGGGACGCGTGATCGCCGCCGTGGACGCCAGGGCCGGCGAGGTGGTCGTCGAGGGGTGGCGCACCCGCACGGGGCGGGCGCTCCACGCGGAGATCGCGCGCCTGCGCCCGCTCGTCGGCGGCTTCCTCGTCACGTTCGTGGAGCGCGAGGGCCGGCTGCAGGGTATCGACCTCGACGCCGTGCGGCGGGCCGTGGAGGCGGCCGGCGGGATCCCCATGACGGTCGCCGGCGGCGTCACCACGGCGGCGGAGATCGCCGCGATCGACGCCCTCGGCGCCGACGCGCAGGTGGGCATGGCGATCTACAGCGGGCGGCTCGATCTCGCGGATGCGCTGACCGCGCCGCTGCGGAGCGATCGCGCGGACGGTCTCTGGCCGACGATCGTGGTCGACGAGCGCGGCGAGGCTCTCGGCCTCGTCTGGTCCGACGCCGAGAGCGTGCGCGAGGCTGTGCGCACCCGGCGCGGGGTGTACAGGTCGCGCCGCCGCGGCCTGTGGCGCAAGGGCGAGACATCCGGGGACGTCCAGATCCTCGAGCGCATCGACGTGGACTGCGACCGGGACGCCCTCAGGTTCACGGTGCGGCAGCTCGGCGCCGGGTTCTGCCACCTCGGGACGCGGGGCTGCTTCGGCGCAGCGCGCGGTCTCAGCGAGCTCGCCCGGCGGCTCGCGGCCCGGGTCGCGGACGCGCCACCGGGATCGTACACGCGCCGGCTGCTCGACGATCCCGCGTTGCTCGGATCGAAGCTGCGCGAGGAGGCGGCGGAGCTCGCCGCTGCGAGCGGCCGGGCCGAGGTCGCACACGAGGCCGCGGACGTCGTCTACTTCGCGCTCGTCGCCGCGGCGCGGGCCGGGGTCGACCTCAGCGAGGTCGAGCGGGAGCTCGACCGCCGGAGCCTGAAGATCACGCGTCGCCCCGGCGACGCCAAGCCGGAGGAGGTGGCGGGATGAGCGCGTCGCCGCTCGAGATCGTGAGCGCCGCGGAGGCGCTGTCGCGGGCGCCCGAGCCGCTCGACCCCGACGCCGAGCGGGTGGCGCGGGAGATCGTCGACGACGTGGCCCGCCGCGGGGAGGCCGCCGTCGCGGAGCACGCCGCGCGCCTGGGCGACGTGGCGCCGGGCGGCGCGCTCTACGTTGATCGCGCACGCCTCGACAGTGCGCTCGCCGACCTCGACGCCGCCGATCGGGCGCTGCTCGAGCGGGCGGTCGAGCGCGTTTCGCGCTTCGCAAAGGCCCAGCGCCGGGCGCTCGCCGACGTCGACGTCGCGATCCCGGGCGGTCGCGCGGGGCACACGGTCGCGCCGGTGCGCGCCGCGGGGTGCTACGCGCCCGGGGGCCGGTATCCCCTGCCCTCCTCGGTGATCATGACGGCGGCGACCGCGCGCGCGGCCGGCGTCGCCACGGTGTGGGTCGCCTCTCCGAGACCGAGCGCGGTGACGCTCGCCGCGGCAGGCGCGTGCGGGGCCGACGGCCTCCTCGCGGTCGGGGGTGCCCAAGCGATCGCCGCGCTGGGGTTCGGCTGCGGGCCGGTGCCGGCGTGCGACGTCGTGGCGGGGCCGGGGAACCGGTTCGTCACCGCCGCGAAGCTCGCGATCTCGCGGCGCTGCCGGATCGACCTGCTCGCCGGGCCCTCGGAGCTGCTCGTCGTCGCGGACGATCGCGCGGATCCGGAGCTCGTCGCCGCCGATCTCCTGGCTCAGGCCGAGCACGATCCGGGCGCCGTTCCGATGCTCGTGTCGGACAGCGCGGCGCTCGTGGGGCGTGTGAATGCGGCGCTCCTCCGGCAGCTCGGGGGCCTCGCGACGGCGGAGGTGGCGCGGACGGCCCTCCGCAACGGCTTCGCGGTGGTGGTGGACGGCCTCGACGCCGCGCTCGCGCTCGCGTCGAGGATCGCGCCGGAGCACCTGGAGCTCGCCGTCGCGGATCCCGGGGCGGCGGCCGGCCGCTGCGGCGACTGCGGCGGGCTGTTCGTGGGCGCGCTCTCCGCCGAGATCGTCGGAGACTACGGCGCCGGCCCGAACCACACGCTTCCCACCGGCGGCACGGCCCGCAGCCGCGGCGGCCTGTCGGTGCTCGATTTCCTCAAGGTGCGGACGTGGATCGCGCTGGACGACCGCGCCGCAGCCGCCGGGCTCTTCGCCGACGCGGAGCGGCTGGCGGAGATCGAAGGGCTCGCGGGTCACGCGGCCGCCGCGCGCCTGCGCCGGGGTTTTGCCCCATGACAGAATAGAAAAAGGGGTTAAGCTGTCGAACATAGGCCTTCAAGGGTGACGACAATGCTTTCACTTCACAAGACGCATCTCCCGGTTCTCCTCGTCGCGGGCGCCCTCGCCGTGGCGCTCGCGCCCTTGGGCGCCGCGGCGGTCGACTTCACCCCCATCGAGCTCGAGTCGCTCAAGCGGGGCGCGGTCGTCCGGCAGGAGCTGCCCTCGTCTCGACGGGGCGGCTTCTACGGCGGCTCCGGGTACGCGATCGTCGACGCGCCGGTCGGCGCGGTCTGGAAGGCGATCCAGGACTGGGACGCCTACACGAGGGCGTTCCCGAACACGACGGAGTCGGTCGAGATCTCCCGAAAGGGCGGCCGCTCGCTCGTCCGGATGAAGATCGGCCACCCGGTCGTGTCGGTCCAGTACCACGTCGAAATGAAGCGGGACGAGGAGAAGAAGGTGATCTCGTTCCAGATGGTCAAGGAGCTCCCCAACGACCTCGACGACGTGCGGGGTTACTGGCGCCTGTTCGAGCAGCCGGGCGGCAGGACGCTCATCGCCTACGTCCTGGCGATCCGGGCGCCCATGGGGCTCATCAACCTCATCGGGCCGAAGCTCGAGGATCAGGCGATCACCGCGCTCCTCAACGTCCCCGGGTTCATGAAGGACTGGATCGAAGGTCCGGGCCGATCGCGGTACCTTTGAGCGCTAGGTCTCCTCGGCCGCCTCGCCCCGCCTGTTGAACGCGTTCATCGCCTTGACAGCGCCGTCCTTCACGACGGCCTCGACCGCGTCCGCGGCGCGCTCCACGACGTCCGGCAGCTCGGCCGCCTCCTCCTTCGCGAAGGGCTGGAGGACGTAGTCGGTCGCGTCGCCGAACCTCGGCCGCCCGATGCCCACGCGGACCCGGAGGAACCCGGGATCGCCGAGCTCGGCCGCGCACGACGCGAGCCCCTTGTGGCCGCCCAGGCCGCCCCCGACCTTCACGCGGACGACTCCGAACTCGAGGTCGAGGTCGTCGTGCACGACGACGATGTCCGGGATCGCGATGCGGAAGAACGCGGCCGCGCGGACCACGCTCCTCCCGCTCAGGTTCATGAAGGTGAGAGGCTTGAGGAGCAGGGCCGGCCTCCCCGCGACGTCGGCCCGCGAGGCGAGCCCCGAAAACTTCTCCTGCCAGCCCGCTCCCGCGGCCCTCCTTTGCAGCGCGTCGGCGACCATGAACCCGGCGTTGTGCCGGGTCCCCGCGTACTTCGGCCCCGGGTTGCCGAGGCCGACGACGAGCGCGCCACCCTCCACGGGCTAGTCCTTCTTGCCGTCCTTCTTGGCGTCCTTCTTGGCGTCCTTCTTGACGTCCTTCTTGCCGTCCTTCTTGGCGTCGGCCTCGCCCTCGGCCTTCTTCTCGCCCTCCGCGCCCTCGGCAGCCGCCTCGCCCTCGGCGCCCTCGGCAGCCGCCTCGACGGCGACCTCCTCGACCTTCTCGGCCTTGGGCATCGTGACCGTGAACACCGACTGCTCGCCCGGCAGCGCGATCGTCGCGCCTTCGGGGATCGCGAGCTCCCTCACCGCGATGTGCCCGCCGAGCTCGAGCGCGGAGACGTCGTGGACGATCTCCGCCGGGATGCGATCCGGGAGGCAGTCGACCGGCACGTGGCGGAAGATCTGCGTGAGCCCGCCGCCGGCGGCCTCGCCGAGCGACCGACCGGTGCGGATCACCGGGACCTGGACGCGGATCGGCTTGGTGACGTCGATCGCGAGGAAGTCGACGTGCTGCAGCGTCCGGCGCACCGGGTGGTACTGGTGATCCCGGACGAGCGCGACGATCTCCTTCGCCTTGCCCCCTTCCTGGACGTTCAGCTTGAGCACCGTGTTGAGGCGCATCGGCCCGGCGAGCGCCTGGACGATCTCGCGGGGCACGACCGAGACGCAGAACGTCTCGACGCCGAGGCCGTAGACGACCGCCGGCACCTGGCCCGAACGGCGCATGCGCCGCGCCGCGCCCTTGCCCGTGTTGTTCCGCTTGATGACGTTGAGCGTTTTGAATTCCATTGTCCTGACCTTCCTTCAACCGCCGTTGGCGTTTTTCTTCCCTTGTCTCAACCGAACAGGGAGCTGACCGAGTCTCCCGTGTGGATCCGCTTGATCGCCTCCGCGAGCAGCGACGCGCACGACACGACCTCGATGCGCCCGTCGCGCTTCTCCTCGTCGGAGTGCGGGATCGTGTCCGTCACGATGAGCTTCTCGAGCACCGACGCCTTGAGCCTTTCGATCGCCGGGCCGGACAGCACGCCGTGCGTCGCCGCCGCCATGACCCGCTTCGCGCCCGCGTCGACGAGCGCCTTTGCCGAGTTCGTGAGCGTGCCCGCCGTGTCGACCATGTCGTCCACGATGATGCAGTCGCAGCCCTTCACCTCGCCAATGATGTTCATCACCTCGGACTGGTTCGCCTTCGGGCGCCGCTTGTCGATGATCGCGAGGTTCGCGTGCAGCTGCTTCGCGAACGCGCGCGCCCGCGCCACGCCGCCCGCGTCCGGAGACACGATCACGACCTCGTCGCGCAGCTGCTCCTTCATGTGCGTCGCGATGACGTTCAGCCCGTAGAGGTTGTCGAACGGCACGTCGAAGAAGCCCTGGATCTGGCCCGCGTGCAGATCGAGCGCGACCATGCGATCGACGCCCGCGGCCTGCAGGAGATCCGCGACGAGCTTCGCGCTGATAGGCGTGCGCGGCGCGGCCTTGCGATCCTGGCGCGAGTAACCGTAGTACGGCACGACCGCGGTGATCGACTCGACCGACGCGCGCTTCAGGGCGTCGATGAGCACGAGCAGCTCCATGAGGTTGTCGTTGACCGGCGCGCACGTCGGCTGGATCACGAACGCGCTCGAGCCGCGCACGTTCTCCTCGATCTGGACGAAGACCTCGCCGTCCGAGAAGCGCTTGAGAGTGACTTCGCCGAGGCGGATCTTCGCCCGGTTGCTGATCTCCCTGGCGAGCTGCGGGTTCGCCGAGCCGGCGATGAGACAGATCGTGTTGAACGCCATGTCACCCTCCTTTGCGTCGCGCCGGGCGCGCCC
>JALNZK010000216.1 GCA_023229365.1 Pseudomonadota bacterium
TTTTCGAAACCGCAGCCGACCGGCTGCTTCACGTCGGGATGGCCGCTAAACAGTTACGTCGACGTCAGGATGTTCCCAGTACTCCCCGTTCCTGATAAACGCGAGTCCCGGTATCCCATCCGGCGGCACTCCCGCGGCCAGGAGCGCCATGCTGCGCTCACCCTCGCCCCGGATCACGTAGTCGATGCAGTGGTTCTCCAGGACCTCGCGAGGCGCGATGGTGGAGTGCACGCCGCCCAGCACGATAGGCACGTCCGGCCAAGCCCTGCGCGCCATCTCCGCCACGGCGAGTGCCCGATCGAAAATGACGGTCGTGGCTGTCAGGCCGATGATGTCAGGCCTCTGTGTGATGCGGCTCGGCCACCCGTCGTCCGCTCCTTCGGCCTGCATGTCGAGCAACGTGACCGCGGCGCCGCAGTGTTCGAGGTAGGCGGCAATGAGCGCAAGCCCGATCGATGGATAGCAACTCGCTACGGCCCGCCAGATGTTGCCCTTGAGGAGGGTCCACGGTGGGTTGATCAACAGCACGCGCTTGCCTTCGAGCGATGCAATGCGCGGCTCGAGGACGTCCCGCGCAACGGCCCGTCTCATCTTCCCGCCGTCAACCGGCACCACCCACCTCCTGATTGCTGTCTGTCGGCGGCTCCGTTTTGCGGGTGTCGAGCATCCTGTAGATGTGCTGCTGCTTGCGCGTGATGATGTTCCCGTAGTTGATGAACAGGTTGCTCACCACATATAAAATGATCCCGGCGACAAAAGACATGGCGGCGCCGAATCCTGCCGCGATGGAAATGACCATCATCCCGTAGCTGCTCACCGAAGGTTCCTGTACGTACTCCAGGATCGGAAACGCACCCGTCACCCCCGCTGCAACCGCCAGTACGATGCCGATCGATCCGAACAACGTCAACGGCTTGAACGTGACTAGAATAATCGCGATGTGCAGCAGAATTCTGAAGCCATCCTTGAACGTGCTCAGTTTGGAAACGCTGCCGCTGGGACGCTCGCGATAGGGGATCGGGACTTCCTGGATGGTAAAACCGTTGCGCAAGGCCATCAGGGTCATTTCGCTCTCGATCTCGAAGCCGGTCGAAATCGCCGGAAGGGCGTCCGCCACCTGGCGCGAAAAGGCGCGGTATCCGGATAGAACGTCCTTCAACTGCGAGCGGAACACGAGGTTCGTCACGCTGGTGATGACCCTGTTTCCAACGACATGGAGAGGTCGAAACGAGTTACTGGTGTATTCGGACAGGCGGTACCCGACCGTCATGTCGGCTTGACCCTCAATCACCGGACGCAGCAGATCCCGCACATTTTCTGCCGGGTAGGTGTCGTCTCCGTCGACCATCACGTAGTAGTCCGCATTGGTCCTGGACAACATCGCAGCGACGACCGCACCCTTCCCCTGTCTCAGAACGCCATGCACCGTCGCGCCGGCTGCCCTCGCCTCGTCTATGGTATTGTCGGTGCTGTTGTTGTCGAAGACGAAGACCTCCGCCTCTGGCAGTTGACGGCGGAAGTCCCGGACCACTTTCCCGATGGTCGTTCCCTCGTTGTAACAGGGAACGGCTACGACGATGTGCGGAGCGCCATCGCGACCGGTCCGACTCATGGTTTCCTCCTGGCGACCGAGAATAGCGAGAGCCCGACGGGTGGTCGCACCAACCGCTCGATACTTTCGAGGTATGGCGTCAATGTGTCGAAGATAAGGATCTGCCTGGGACTCTGCCGTACAACCCGTTTCAGCTTGCTGTTGACGATCCACCCCGCCAATCCGAGCAGGTTCATGTAATACATCGTCTCGACCACGAGACCGGCCGATTCGATCACCTTCCGTAGCGATCCTCGGGAATACCGTCGGAAGTGCCCCACGGCCGTGTCGATGGAGCCGAAGGCGAGGGGAACCGCCGGGACCAGCAGGACGATCGACGCCTGCAAGCCGGTGACGCAGTCGCCGAACTTCCTCAAGGCCGCCACGTCGTCCGCGATGTGTTCCAGGACGTTCACGCACACAACGGTATCCACTCCCCCGTTGCGAAGCGCCTCGGTGTCCACATCCTCGATGGACGCGGAAAGCACCTGAAACCCAGGGTGTCCGGCATGGGTCCGCGCGAGATGGGCGACGCAATGCGGGTTCGGCTCGATGCAGATGACGCGTTCAGAAGTCGAGAGCAGTCGTCCCGTCATGTTGCCGATGCCAGACCCCACTTCCACCACGTTTCTGCCCAGATAGGGCCGCACCTGTGAGAACAGCCACTCATTGTAACGCGGGGCCGATCCCATGTCCCGGAGGTCCTCGGCGACGAACTCGTCGTCCAGGCCCGGACGGGACACATTCGATCCTGCTCCCTTCATCGCGCTTCCTGTCGCAAGGAGAATGCCTATGGACATGTATATCGGTCTCGACGCCCACTCGGCAAGCTGCACGGTCTTGTAACGAGCTTCGGGACTTCGGGGTGTCGGTACTAGGCTCGATCGGAAATCCATCTGAGGGCCGGGCGGCGGACCGGGCGGCTGCGTGTCCGGTCCGTGGTCGGGGCCTCGATCCGGGCGCGCTGCGTGGCGCTCAACACGTCGCGCACGACAACCAATAGTCCCGAACGCGGGGCGGGCTAATTGTCGCGTGGCAATCACCCGATTCCTCACGATGGCGAGTTCATCGTCGAGGACGGGGCCACCGTCCAGACCAGCCGTAAAAGCGATCACTGCGAAGATAAAAGGGAGAAGCCCAAAGGCGAGGGAAGCACGGACGCTCCTCGGCGTGAGATCGGGCGCGCCGGAGCGAGGGCTGAAGATTTCACCGTCCGAATCGGACGACACCGCCGTGCCGAGGGTTTTCTGCTCGGTCATGGGTTCGCGCTTCATGGACAGCGCTTCATGGACACCTTGACCGTCAGCATATGTTCAGCAATAGTATCCGCAATCGTTGAACCTTGCGCAGTCCGTTTTGCCGATTCTGCCAAAGGACCTTCCGCGACGATGAAAGCAAGCGCGCTCTGGCGGCATGTCTGGCCTTTCCTCGCCGGGGCTCTCGGAGTAACGGGTTTCAATGCCGTCGGTGATGTGTACCTCCGCGGGTTCACGCTCGATCTGGGTTCCCTCAACATGGTCACTCCCGTCTACATGGCGTTTCTCGGCATGTGGATGCTCGTGGGGACGTTCTCGGCATTCTTTATTGCCTTGGGTTTCGCTCGGTTGATCGCCAACGCGGAGGTCGCCGATATCATCGCGGCGCGGTGGGCTGGCCCGTCCGACCGCGCGTGGATCATCGTCGCCGCCCTCTTGGCGTTCCTGATTCCTACGGCCATACGCGTCTTCGTGCTCAAGAACGCCCCCTTGACCGACGACGAGAGTTGCTACCGCTTCTCCGCGCAGTTGCTCGCCGGAGGCCACCTGACGGCGGAATCCCCGCCGATGAAGCTGTTTTTCGATCGGGAATTCGTCATCAACGACGGCAGAATCTACACACAATATTTTCTCGGCTGGCCCGCCCTCCTCGTCCCGGGAATTTTTCTCTCCGTTCCCGAAACGATGAACGCGTTCTACTGCGCGCTCACCGTCCCGGCGCTCTTCTGGATTCTGCGGCGGCTGGTGGGGAGCGGCTTCGCCAAGCTGGGGACCGCTCTCTACCTACTCTCCCCGTTCATCATGACCGCCGCCGCCACCATGATGGCGCACACGACCAGCGCCATGGCCATCACGTGGTTGTGCTGGTTCGCCCTGCGATCACGGGACGACGACGCGCCCCTGCGCATCCACGCCGCGGTGGCTTTCTTCTTCAGCCTGGCGTTCTTCATCCGCCCCACGTCCGGCCTTGGCGCCGGGTTGCCGTTCGTGGCCTATTGGTTGTGGGGGCTCCGTGGCCTCGACCCGACAAGAAGGCTTCGCGCTCTGATCGCATTCGCGGTGCCCGCCGCGTGCTTCGCCGCCTTGTTCCTGACGGTCAACAAGATCCAAAACGGCTCCTTCACCACTGTCGCCTACCAGCGCCTGCTGTCCTATTCGCGGGAAAACGGCTACCGGTTCTCGGGTTTCGCCGGCATCTCCGACAACGCCATCAGCAATATCAATTATTCGAGCCCGTACCACTCCTTGGCGAGGATGGTCATCGCGCTGTTCCGCTTGAACGCCGACGTCTTCGGCTGGCCGTTCTCCCTCTTCTTCATCCTCGCCGCCGGCCGGAGACGCGAGACCCTGTTCTTCTGGGCGAGCTTGTTCTTCTTTTTCCTCGTCCACTTCTTCATCTCCGATTCCGGCGTGGACACCTTCGGGCCGGTGCATTTCTTCGAAGCCACACCGGCGATCATCGTGCTCACAGTGGTCGGGTTGAGGAACCTCACCGACTGGCTCGGAGAGCGAGCCGTCGAAGGTTCCGCACCGCTCTTCGCGGGCATCCGACCGACCGCCCTTCCAGTGGCCCTTGCGTTGGCGTTCGCCCTGTGTTCCTTCTGCGCCTATGTACCTATCCGGCTGGGGAACCTGGCTCGTTTGGCCGCCGACATCAACGCGCCGCTCGACGCCCCACGGCGTCTGAACCTGTCCAACGCGGTCATCTTCTCCCCTCGACCCTTCTCGAGGAGATGCCTCTGCTTCCCAACGCGGCACTTCGTCTTTTGGCGTCCGAACAACGATCCCGACCTCAAGAACGACGTTCTCTGGGTGAACCACGTCTCTGTTGCGGAGGACAGGAAGCTGATGCAGCACTTCCCGGGTCGCGCCGGCTACGTTCTGTTGTGGATGCCCGACTGCAGTCTCTCCGCCGTACCGCTCGATTCCGTCGAGGCCGAGAAGATCCCGGACGGCCGCGTTACCTTGTACGATTCGGCGCCCAAATGAGGTCGGCCGGTTCGGCGCCGATGATCACGGTGTTCGCGGTCGTCTTCTTCTGATTCATGCCCCCTGCTCCCCGATCCGGATTGGCATCCGCCCGCCGAAAGACTTCCCGACGGGCCTGGCAATCGGCCCCAGTCGAGGCCCGGCACTCGTCCAAAACATGGCAACGGCTCGCGCCGTGCCGAGTGACATTTCCACATGGTGAAGTTAACCTGCCGATGATCATGACGGCGCGCGACTCCCAGGAAGAACGGTTGGACGGCATACGCCGACGGCCTCTGTTCGGCATGGGTGCGCTCGCTCTCATGGCAGCCGCGATCGCGGCGGTTTACGTATCTGTTCTGGACAACGCGTTCGTCATGGACGACGTCTACCTCGTCGCGGGAGCGGACGGGCTCGGAGATCCGGACGCCCTGGGCGAGATGCTGCTGCGCCCGTTCTGGCAGAACTCGTCCTACCTCGCCGAGTTGCTCCACGACTACTGGAGACCCGTGACCACATTTGCTCTCTGGCTCACCGCGTTTGTTGCCGGCAAAGCGCCGTTCGCCTTTCACGCGCTCTCGCTTCTGGGGCTCGCGGCCGCGACGATCTCGTTCGCCGCGCTACTGCGGCGGTTCGCGCCCCCGGGCGGCCGTTTTGCGGCGGTGTGGCTCGCCGTGATCTTTGCGGCGCATCCTCTGGCCGCGGAGATAGTCGGCATGGCGGCCAACGTTTCGGACCACCTCGCGCTCGCGTTCATGGCGGTGCAGATTCTCGTTCTCGATGGACACAGGGAGAGGGAAAAGG
>JALNZK010000217.1 GCA_023229365.1 Pseudomonadota bacterium
CATCCCCGGCCCCTTCCCCGCGGGGGAAGGGGAGCACCAAATTCTTCAAGGTAGCGCGGCGCTCCTTCTCCCCCTTCCCGTATCGGAAAGGGGGCCGGGGGATAGATCTTCGGGAAGGGGGCCCGGAGTCAGGTCTCTTTGCACGCCGCCTCGATCTGCCCGAGAACGCTCTCGAGATCGGACTCCACTTCTTCGTTCCTGAAGCGCATCACGCGGAGACCGAGGGATTCGAGGATGTTGTCCCGCTCCAGGTCGCAGGCCTTCCGCAGATCGTGCACCCCGCCGTCCAGCTCCACGACGAGCCCGGCAAAGTGGCAGTAGAAGTCGACGATGAATCCGTGAATGACCTGCTGTCGCCGAAAGTGAAGCCCGGCCAGTCGGTTGCCCTTGAGCCTGCGCCAGAGCACCATCTCTGCAGGCGTCATGCTCTTCCGCAGCGCTTTCGCACAATCGCGTTTTTCGGGGCTCACTTTCTGGCCCACGACGATGTTGTTCACACGCACGACCCATCCCCCGGGCCCGTCCCAGCTGTGGAAGGGGAACGCATCACTGTTCGGCGGAACGCGTCATTCTCCCTCCCCCTTCCCGTTTCGGGAAGGCGGCTGTTCGGCGGAACGCGTCATTCTCCCTCCCCCTTCCCGTTTCGGGAAGGGGGCCGGGGGGATAGGTTCCCCCGCGTCGGACCTTTTTTTCCTCTCGATGGTACTATCCTCGTGTCACGGACCGCGGGGCGGTCGTGAAGGAGGTGCGGACATGGCGGCGAGAGCCCTCTCCATCTGTGCGGTGTTTCTCGGGGTCCTCTGGCTCGCGGCGTGCGAGAGCGCGGGCACGGCGCGCGGCGAGGGGACCGACGGCGACACGGACACCGATACGGACACCGACGGCGACACGGACACGGACGCGGACTCCGACACCGACTCGGACTCGGACGTCCCGGACGGCGGCGAGATCCTGCCCGACTGCTCGGAGTGCCCGGCGGTGGGGACCGAGCTCGAGAACCTGCGCTGCGCCATCGATCTCTGCGACGACGCCGTGTTCCTCGGCCAAACGTACACGTCGCCCACGGTGACGAACGCGGCGAAGCTCGACCGCTCCCGCGCCGCGGTCGCGCGTTTCGGCGCGGCCGACAACGGGCTCGCGCCGCTCTACCCGACCGCCGACGGGTCCTACGCCCTCATGGCGTCCGGGTGGGCCGTGCCGTCGGATCCGCCGGACAACTACGATCACAACCAGATCCTGAGCGGCACGCTGCTCCAGCCCGACGGGCCGGGCGTCCCGGATCCGTTCGCGCCGTACGAGTACGACAGCTACGACGTGCTCGAGTGGCGGCTCGAGCTCAAGGCGCCGGAGGGCGCGCACGGCTTCCGCGTCCACTACGTCTTCTTCTCCGTGGAGTACGACGAGTACGTGGGAAACGCGTTCAACGACAAGTTCTACATGATCCTCGAGGCGGCGAGCACGAACGGCGGCGCGGCGTCCGTGATCAACTTCACCGAGTGCCGGGAGGGCGTCCCGGCCGACTACGTGTGCCCGGCGGACCTGCTCGCGTGCGAGGAGGGCGAGGAGCTGTGCTACATCGCGATCAACTCCGCGCTCTCCGAGTGCTGCTGGTACGACGGGTGCACGACGATGGACGAGAACACGGACATCACCGGCACCGGGTTCGAGTGCGGTAGCGAGGTGGACGACTGCGCGGGCGACTACTGCTGGGGGTTCACCTACGGCTCGTCGACCGGGTGGCTGTACACCGAGTGGCCGATCGAGCCGGGCGAGGAGTTCGCGATCACCTTCCACATCCACGACACGGCGGACGCGATCCTCGACTCCGAGGTGATCCTCGACAAGTTCGTCTTCGTCGGCGATCCGAACCCCGGCACCGGGCCGGTGATCGAGTAGCTCGCGTGAGGACCAGCGCCTACTGCACGCCGGGGAACGCCGACGCCAAGGCCGCCGAGTGGCTCGACCGGGTGCGCGGGAGTGCCGCCCCGCGGCCGCACCTCGTCCTCGATCCGTCGAGGGCCGCGCTGCTCGTCGTGGACATGCTCGTCTACTTCGCCGCGCCCGAGGGGCGCTGCTTCCTGCCCGCCGCCGTGCCCGCGGCCGGGCGGATCCGGCAAATCCTGGACGCGTGGCGGAAGATCGGCGCCCCCGTCGTCTTCACGCGGCACGCCCACGAGGGCGGGCACGACCTCGGCATGCTCGGCCGCTTCTTCTCGGATCACATCCGGGCCGGCGAACCGGACTCGGAGATCGTCTCCGTGCTCGCGCCAGCCGAGGGCGAGCCGGTGCTCCGGAAGACCACGTACGACGCCTTCCTCGGGACCGGGCTCGAGGAGCTCCTCCGCGGCCGCGGCGTCTCGCAGGTCGTCGTGACGGGCGCGCTCACGCACATGTGCGTCGAGACCACGGCGCGCGCCGCGTTCTGCCGGGGGTTCGAGGTGTACGTCCCCGTGGACGCGGCGGCGTCGAGCTCGGAGGACCGGCACGTCGGCTCGCTGCTCGCGATGGCCGACGCCGTCGCGATCCCGATGGCCGCCGAGGAGGTCGCCGGATGCGCATCGCGGACGTCCTAGTCGTCGGCGCCGGCCCGGCCGGGATCGCCGCGGCCGCGCAGTGCGCGCGCCTCGGCCTGCAGGTGCGGATCGTCGACCGGACCGGCCGCGCGGGCGGCCTCGTGGTGAACGGCTTCCTCGTCGAGAACTACCCGGGCCTCGAGCCCATGCCCGGCGAGGCGCTCGCGGCGCGCCTTCGCGATCACCTCGCGCGCTTCGAGCTCGTGGTGGAGAGGCGGGAGGTGCGCGATCTCGTGAACGATGACGGCGTCTGGATCGTGACCGCGGATCGGGAGGAGATCGCGGCGCGCGCGCTCGTGCTCGCCGTCGGGACGAAGGGGAAGCCGCTCGGCGCGGAGGGGGAGGCGCAGGCGCGGGACCGCGTGTTCACCGAGCTGCGCGCGCTCCTCGAGGCGGTGCCGCGACCCGTGCACGTCGTCGTCGTGGGCGGCGGCGAGGCGTCGCTCGATTACGCGCTCTCGCTCGCGGCGCGGGGGGCGTCGGTGACGCTCCTCGTGCGCTCCGGGGCGCTCAAGGCGCGCGGCCGCCTCGCGGAGATCGTGGCGCGAACGCCGGCTGTCGAGATCCGGCTTACGGCGCGCGTCGAGCGCATCGTCCCCTCGGACGGCGCGCTTGCGGTCGAGGTCGCGTACCTCGACGGCGCCCGTTTTCTCGGCGCGGACGCGGTGCTCGTCGCGATCGGCAGGACCCCGGCGCTCGAGCCGATCTTCCCGTCGTGCGGCCACGGCCGGCCGAAGGGGCGGCAGATCGAGGTGTCGCCGGATCTCTTCGTGTGCGGCGACGCCCGCTCGGGCGGCCTCGGGCAGATCGGGATCGCGGTCGGCGACGGCCTCGAGGCGGCGGGGATCATCGCCGAGCGGATCCTGCGCCCCGGCGATCGCTGACGCCGCGCCGTTCGGCTATCTAGCGCAGCTCTCCGTACGCCGTGACCTCGTTCTTGTTGCTGCACAGCCTGCGCAGCTCGAACTCGGCGCCGCTCGCGTCGAGGCTCGCCTCGAGCTGGTCGAGCACCGGGTAGTCCGCCTCGCCCTTGAACTTGATCGTGACGACGAACCTTCGGCAGAGCCGCGCGGCGATCCACCGCTCGAGCAGCTCGACGCTCCTTCGCGGGTAGGCGATGACGTCGCTCAAGAGCCAGTCGACCGGCGCGGGCGGCGTCCACCTGAAGGCGTCGCCCTTCACGAACTCGAGCCCGGGGTGCGCCATGAGATCCGCCCGCAGGGGGCTGCGGTCCACGGCCGCGACCCGCGCGCCGCGGGCGAGCGCCACGTGGGTCCAGCCGCCAGGCGCGGCGCCGAGATCCGCGCACGTCTCGCCCGGCGCGACGAAGGCGCCGAGGCGCATCTCGGCCTCGAGCAGCTTGCGGTAGGCGCGCGACGGCGGCGCGGGATCGTCCGCCACCTCCACGACCCCGCCCCGGAAGCGCGACACGACCCGGCACAGCCGGCGGCGCTCCTCCGGCAGGGCGATCGAGAAGAGCCCCGCGTCCGGGCTCTCGAGCGCCACCTGGACGAGCGCCTCGCCGTCGGCCCAGGGGAGCGCGTCGTCCGCGACACGCGCCCGCAGGAGGCGCCGCCGCTCGCGCTTGAGGATCTCGAGGACGCCGGCCTGCACGAGCTCGCAGCGCCCGCCCCGCGCGTCCGATCCCGCCTCCTCGCAGCAGAACACGTGCAGGCGCCACGGCCCTTCGTGCCCGGCGAGCCGCTCCGCGATCCGCCGCGCGCACACGCCGGCCCACTTCGACACCGACGGCGCGGACACCGGCTCCGGATCCGGCAGGCACTGCAATGCGAACGCGACGCACGGAGCTCCCGCGGCGTCCCGGTCCGAGAGGGCGCTCTCGACGAAGCCGCGGCCGCGCGCCGCGTGGACGGACTCCGGGAAGGCGCGGGCGAGCTGCGCCGCGAGCCGCCGCTCGAAGCCGGGTGCGCAGGCGTGGACGCGCGCCGCGCTCATTGGAACGGCGTCGGATCGTCGGTGCGCTGCAGGCCGAACTCGTCCTCGGACAGGCCGGATATCAGGATCGCGAGCCCGAGCCGGTCGAGATCGCCCCCAGCGGGGACGGCGGGCGCGGATGGGATGGCGGCCGGCGGGACGTCGCCCTTCGCGCCGCCGAAGAACCCGCGCGCGGTCTGCACCATCGTGTGGTACTCGATCGACACCTTGGGCAGCCCGTCGTCGCGGAGCCAGCGGTTCACGTTGGTCGGCCCCGCGTTGTACGCCGCGAGCGCGAGCTCCTCGTCGCCGCCGAACTGCTTCACCAGCCGCGCGATGTAGTAGCTGCCGGCGGCGACGTTGAACTCCGGATCGAAGGAGTCGACGCGCCCGCGCCAGCCGATGCACTCCGCGAGGTAGTCGGCGGTCTTCGGCATGAGCTGCATGAGGCCGCGCGCGCCGACCGGCGAGACCGCCTCGGGGTCGAAGCGCGACTCGACCCAGATGATGCCGTAGATGAAGGCCTCGGTGAGGCCGTTGTCGCGCGCCGCCTTCGCCACGAGCTTCGAGATCGCGCGAACCCGCTCGTCGTCGGGCCCCCACGTCCCGCGCCGCGCGAGCGTCGCCAGCCGGGCGCGCTCAGCGATGAACGAGTCCGAGCCGTCGTCGCCCGCGGGCCGCGCCTTGGCCACCGGCCCGGAGCGCCGCGGGGCCTCGGCCGGCGCGCCGCAGCCGAGCGCCGCGGCGGCGAGGGCGGCGAGGGCGAGCGCAGAGCTGCGGGAGAGCGGTGACATGGGGCGATCGTAGCAAATGCCGGCGCGGAGACGAAAAAAGCATCGAAGACAGGGGGGGGGTCAAGACCCATCACTTGTCACATAGCTCCGAGTCGAGCCGCTCGATCCATCGTCTCATCTGATTGCTCGCCCCGTCGAACCGCCAAAGGACGTTCGCCACTTGGTTCGTCGACGTCTCGAGCGC
>JALNZK010000218.1 GCA_023229365.1 Pseudomonadota bacterium
GAAGTACGAGTTCGCAGCTGTCGAACTCTCTCTCTACGGAGTTCCCGGGACCAACAACGAGTATCTGTTCATCCCCCACCTCGTGGGTGCCGTGAAGACGACCGAACGAACCTGCATCAAGCTCGACCTCACCGTCCGAAGCCAAGATGGGGCGGAACTGAAGATCGAAAGGCCAATCGTCGCCGAGGTCTTGAGCGAGGATGAAGCAGAAGATGAGGCCTCTTCGCGTACTGCCCCGATCGATCCGGCGGTGTACTTGAAAAACATGAGGGAGATTTTCGGTGAGCCGCGAATGGCGGCTGTGCAGAGTCTTCTGGAATGCCTGGCGCGAATCGTCGCCAGTTCCCGCGACCGTTTCAGGATTTGGTACGGGGCCAAGCCGAACTTCAACTGGATCTCCGATGGGGGTAGAGAGTCTAGGATTTTCACCGTCACCAACAACGGCAAGATAAGGCTCTTCTCCGAACCTCTCATCAAGCAGGGCATGGGGAGACTGGCGGAGCGGATCAGGGCCGTTGCGGCGGACACGGTCCCGGGAATCCACGAGGGAGGCGATTTCCATCAGCTCTCTGCGGACATCACACCAGAAAACGTCGATGCCCTCTGCAGCATGGTGCAGAACGCTTGCGAAGTCCTCGCGGGCGAGCGGGGCGTGCTGTAGTACGTCGCGTCGACTCCGACCGTGTCGTAGACGGCAGCGTAGTGTTCGATGAACCGCTCGGGCTGCGTGCCCGGTGGGTAGAACGGCCCGACCCAGTCCAGCGAGGACCAGGAGGAGGCGCCGAGGTGCGGAGTCGGCCGGTGGTCGTGCCGGGAGTATAGGGCAACTGCACACGAGGTCTCGCGTGATGTACGCTGCCAGGATGGACACCAGGATCCGTTCGGGCAACGAACCCTTCACCGTCGAAGGGAGGGCGCTGCCGTTCTGCCTGGGGGATTTCTGGCGCTGGAGCGCCTCTGATCTCCTCAGCAACGCGCTTCGGGGTATCCTCGCCGAGTTCATCGTGTTGAACGCCCTCGGGTTGGACAGCGATCACCCACGCGCCGAGTGGGATGCCGTCGATCTGCGGACTCCGGACGGCATCGCGGTCGAGGTCAAGTCGGCTGCATACCTCCAGAGCTGGACGCAGAAGAAGCTGTCGAAGATCACGTTCAACATCTCACCCGCCAAGGTGCCCTGGGACGCGCGGACGAACACGAGCGATGCCCCCGCCGGCCGACAGGCGGACCTGTACGTGTTCTGCCTATTCGCGGAAAAGGACCGGAAGGTCGCCGACCCACTCGACCTCGCGCAGTGGAGGTTCTTCGTTCTCCCGGCGCGGGTGTTGGACGCGAAGGTCGGCGGGCAGAAGACGGTGAGCCTCGGTCGGCTCGAAAGCCTCGGTGCCGCCTACTGCCACTACTCCGAGTTGAAGGCAGCTGCGAAGAAGGCGTCGAGCACTACAGCCTCCTCACCAGCGCCTCGACGTCCTCCAGCCTGAACCTGCGGGCGCGCTGCCCGACCTTGTACGAGGGCAGCTCGCCGCTCTTCACGCGCCGCCACAGTGTCGACTTGCCGATGGAGAGGTGCTGGGCCGCCTCCTTGACAGTGAGGAGCCGATCCGAGGGCAACGGCTGGGTCGCGGGTCCGTCCGTCATGTGGGTGCGCTTCGCCGCCTCGCTGGTCAGGTCCTTCAGCGTGCGTTCAAGGTTCACGCGGAGCGAGCCTTCGAGTTCCTTCCCCACGGTGTACTGGATAAGATTGACGATGGTCGGGTCGATGGCCCGCGCCACCGACCGCTTCACAGCCTCGGAGACGGCGGGTTCCAGGGCGCGGGCGAGCGCTTTGATGATGTAAGAATCGAGATCGTCGCGCATGAAGCCTCCTTGTCGTCGTCATCGAGCCCGACGTCCGGGTGTGCCGGGCGGCGAGGACGACTGCGATTGTGGACGAGGCAACTGAGCGGCGTCTACGGGGTCACGGGGCTACGTGATCGCGGGTCGGCGAGAGCCGCAAGAGGCGAGGGTTTTCGGGGTGGGAGCTGAGTGGACTGCAGCAAACCGAGGCTCGGCCAATCAGCAGCCACCGTACGGGTTCGATCCGCCGCAGCACATGGCGCCCGGGTGGTCCGGATCGGCGCCGTCCCCGCCGCAGTCGTACCAGCCGTCGGTCTCGCCGGTCCAGCCGCAGGTGCAGCCCGGATCGTTCTCGTCACTGCAATCGAGCCCAATCGCGCTGTCGAAGTCCCAGAAGTATAAGACGCTGCCCACGCAGCAGCCTGTGTCGCCGTGTGCGTCGTCGCACGTCTCGGGCTCTGGAGCATCCAGGCATTCGGTGTCGACGTCGGCATCCCCACCGCCGCTGCCGTCACCGCACGCCGCCATCCCGAACACCGCGCCGCAGAGCGCGAGCCAAACGACCAGCGTATTGAGCCGCATGTGAATCCCCCTGGTTTGTGGACGACAGAACCAGGATAGACGCGGTCGGCGATTATCGCAACGGCAGGGGCTCTACTTCTGCCAGGGACCGCCTGCCGGCCAGGCGGCGTTCCACGTTTCGCCGGTCGCAGCGGCGGCCAGAGGAATGGCCGCGAAGCGGACGATCTGTTCGATCGCGTCGAAGAGGTCGACGACGTCGGGGTCGCCAACCTTGCGTATGAACGCTTTCCACTGTGTGCGCTTGGTCGGGTCTTCGGCAAAGGCCGCGGTCAGCGCCACGGGGAGCCCTTCGGGCAGCGGCGTCTTCCTCCGCGCAAACGTCGCGCGCACGGCCCGCACGAGCACCTCTCCCTCGAACTCCAGCATCCGCGACATGGCCACGAGGTCGTAGAAGTCCTTCATGCGGCTGTTCGCGAGCCCCAGCTTGACCATCGCCTCCAGCTTCTCGGCCACGGCCGTCTCCCGTGGGTACGCGCGCAGCCTCGGTGCCGGGAAGTCGAGGAGCGTCGGGAGCTCGAGCACGGTTGCCGGGGGCGTGATCGCGTCCCCGAAGCCCACGTCGATCTGGAGGTGTGCGGTGGCGGCCTCGACGTGTGCGACGAGCGTCACGCGGATCCCGCCGTACTCCTGGTCCTCGCGGATCGGGCCGACTTCGAGCGACCCTGCGTCGAAGACCACGCCGTCATCGCCGACGTCGAGCGCGAGCACCTCGCTGAAGATTTCGCGTAGGCGCTCCTCGCTCGCCTCGCCGGAGCCCAGGAGATCGATGTCCCGAGTCGAGCGATGGGGTTGCCCGGTCCACAGGGTGAACAGGGTCGCGCCCTTGAGCGCGAACTGCGTCCCGTGCCCGGAACCCGAGAGCCGGTAGAGCAGGCGCTCATTGGCGTAGCGCACAAGCACGAGCTGGAAGTCCTCACCGCGCTCCCGAGCGAGGCGGAGGAGGCGCGCTCTCACGGAGGCGGCGATATGCGTCGGGGGTTTGGTCAAACGAGCGCCTCCAGGTACGGCCGCAGGATCGCGTACACGCGGTCGGCGCGGGCAGCTTCGATAATGGCGCTCGTGCCGTCGCGGTGTTTTCGAAGATAGTCGCGCAGAGCCTGAAGCGCCACTTCCAGACCCACACGACGTCGGTAGCGGAAGCAGTCCGCGACGGTTTTGGCAGGCGTGGTGAGGCACACCTGCACGCCTTCGATCTTGCGGACCATGACACCGTGCTCGCGTGCGACTCCGCTGGCGCGCACCACCTCAAGTACCGGGTACGCGATCTTCGGCAGGCGGGCGTGGCGATCGATCATCACCCAGACCGCGTGGGGCAGCTCGGTGGTCAGCCCGTGCACCTGGAGCGCGCTGAGGAGGCAGACGATGGCGTGGGGGACTCGTTTGCCGACCTCGGCCAGGGTGTGGTGTTCCGTGACCGTGGCATTGACCAGGCCGTAGAGCCCCCGATCGACACGTTCGAGAAGGCCGCGCTCGCAGAGGCGGAACAGGTAGGCGCGCGGGATGCCGGCGGCGTCGAGATCCCGGGCGCGCACGGGCCCCTTGCGGGCGAGCCGGAGGAGGGCATCGGTCTTGTTCGCCTTGGTCCTCATGATACGTAATGACTGTCCGCAATTATACGGACAGACGTTATGTATCATATGTTCAGGGAGAACGCGAGCCCGAACTGTAGCGCGCCGCTGAATAACCCGCCCTCTCGGTCGGTCCGGGCGACCCCGTTGATGGGAACGCCCTACTTCTTCTTGTCCTTGTCCTCGACGAGCTCCTCGATCACGTTCAGCACGAGCAGTACGATCTGCGCGAGCAGGCCCCACGGGAACGCGCAAAGGCGGTACGCGCACGTCGAGATGGAGACGAAGCGCAGAGCGGTCGCCATGCTCGACGTGCAGGACACGGACACGAAACCCGAAACGAACGGCGCGGACGAGGCTCCCGCCGTCGTTTCACGGCAACATGGCAGCAAATTGCGGAAGTCGAGAGCGTGCGAGACGGCGTGAAAAGGCCCCAAATACACGAAAGCCCTCGGGAATTCCCAAGGGCTTTCTTGCGGGGTGGACGGGACTTGAAACGCTCTGAGGGGAGCAACAAATAACCAAGGGAAATCGGGACGTTGCGCCCCACCTCTCAGAGATTGCTCAGAAATCGATTCGCGGTGTTCACCTGGGTTTCTCGTTGTTCACCATTGTTCGGCGCGTGCTGCGGAACATGGTCACGGAACATAGAACACGGCTGAAGAGACCGCCCTGCCCTACCCGAACGCCCCCTCGTCCTGCCCTTCCAAATTGATGATCGCCCATACCTCGCGCAGCCGCCGAGGGTCGATGTAGACATGGAACGCGCCCTCGTTCAGCTTCTTGCGCAGGATGCCCATGACGAGGAGCCGGTCGACGACCCGACGGGCGACCTTCTTCTCCTCGTCCGCGAAGTGGTGCCCGTAGGCGTGCTCGATGCCCGTGTGTCGGCCCCCAACCCGTCCGTCGCGCAGCAGCCTGCTCAGCACGCGGCTCGCGATCATCGCCGGGGAGGAGCGGTCGAGCGCCGGTGTCGGTGACGACGGCGCGGGCGCGCTCTCCGGTACGAGCGGCGGCGCGTGACCGCCGAGGCCGAGCAGGGAGCGCAGCGACGCCTCGACCCCCGCGTCCACGGCGTCGTCCGGGAACGGCATCCCGTGGGCGACCAGCGCCGCGACCGCCTCGCTCAGCGACAACCCGAGCCGCGCCGCCACCTCGGGCAAAGGCCCGCCGACTGGCTCTCCGTCGTCGGGCGTCCGCTCGTCGGAAGCGCTCGGCGTGAACGCCAGCGACGGCGCCTGCTCCACCTCGAAGGCGATCCCCAGCTCGGTCAGGGTCGGCCGCGCCATCCACGCCTCGCCGAGCAGCAGCTCGAACAGCTCGACGTCGAGTTCCCCGGCGAGCCGCACCGCGACGCAGCCGTCGATCGTGCCGTACGCGGGCGGGGTGTCGTTCGTATCGACTACCTCGCGCACGGCGTTCTCCATCGAGTGCGAGAACGCGGCGGCCACGCGCCAGCACGGGTCGGACGCGATGTCCTT
>JALNZK010000219.1 GCA_023229365.1 Pseudomonadota bacterium
CCTAGGCATCCCGGGTCCGCCACCCCACATTTGCTCTTGCGCAAGTCGCCGCTCGCGGTGCCGTTCACGCAGCCCCGAACAATGGAATTGAGTTCGTGGATCTTGGGTAGCCGCCAATCGTCATGTCCCCCCAACGACAGGCCGTCGCAGTAGGCCTTCGCTGCTTCCCAGTTCAATTTGTCGTCCGGAGGGGGGTTCTGCCAGCAAAGATTCGTCGCTGGATCCAGCTGACCTCCATCGCACTCCGTCGTGCTGCCGGGCGCGGCCTCCTTACGGTTACCACATGCCAAGAACGCGAACATCCCCACCACGAGCATGGCTAACAGAAGCCCTCGGGTCGTCTTCATTTCGTTCCCCTTCGGTGAGCTGACGTCAGGATCGTGCCACGGGCGCGGCGAGAGTACAAGGAGAGCAGCGGCGACCACCTCACCGGCCTCCCCACCCGCAACGCGGCCGTCCTCTCCGGGAACGGCCCGCCGTGTTTCGCTCCAGCTTGTCGAGCTGGGTGACGAGGAGCGTGAGCGGCATACAGCGGGCGTTGGGTATCACCTCCGCCGCGCTACTTGATCTCTTTCACTCGCTTGCACGTCGGGTTCCAGTTCACCCCGTCGGGTCTGCTGTAGCAGTCCAGAAGAGACAAACTGACGTCCCCGCCGGAGCCTTCTTTGATCACCACGTAGTGGTTCGCGTTGATGCCCTTCTCGGCCTCCGTGGAGCCGGGCAAGTGCACGATGTACGACGTGCAGCCGAAACTGGCCGCACCGAACACGACGACGCAGAAAGTGATGAACAGCCTGTGCACGAGTGCACCCCCCTTCGCCTGGTAGTGAGAAGAACCCACGTTATCGCCGGAGAGTGAGAACCGCAAGGCGTCGCCCTCGGCTCTCCAGCCGCCTCCTCCGCGCCGCCGTCGGGCCGCACGGCCGAAAAATCGACACGCGCGCTCTGTCGGAATCATCGACTGACCCCCTCTGCCTCAATATCATGAAATTGATGCCAGGGATTATCGACAGTCAGAATGGCAACGACCTTCTCTCCGACGCTTCAGAGGCGTCAACGACGACCTCCGACGGCACCTCGGAGAGTAGCCCGATTCTGACCTCCGAGAATGGAACCTTATCGCCGCTCAGGCCCGAAAACAGTGGCTCGGAGGCGCTCGCGATCCAGAACGACGACGAGCACACGTCGCTCGACGCGCTCCATGACCTCGTGGACGCGGCGAAGAGCTTCGCCGTGGACGCCAAGGCGGCGGCGACGAGAAAGGCGTATGCGGGCGACTGGGCGCGCTTCAAGGACTGGTGCCGCGAGTCAGGTGCAGAGCCGCTCCCTGCGCGCCCGGAAATTATCGCGGCCTACGTCGCCCACCTCGCGCAGATCGGGCGCAAGCCCGCGACCATCGGACGCGTACTCGTTTCCATCTCACAGGCGCACAAGCTCGCCGGGATCACGCCGTCGCCCACGTCGTCGGCGGCGGTGCAGGAGACGCTCAAGGGCGTGCGCCGCAGCCTGGGCGTGGCGCAGCGGCAGGTGTCGCCGCTCGTCGTTGAGCACCTACGCCGCCTCGTCGCCGAGTCGCCTTCGTCCCTGATCGGGTTCCGCGACCGCGCCCTGCTCCTCGTCGGCTTCGCAACAGCGATGCGCCGCTCGGAACTCGTGTCGCTCACCGTCGCCGACCTGGAGGACGTGCCCGAGGGGCTCGTAGTTCATCTGCGGAAGTCGAAGACGGATCAGGAAGGCGTCGGTCGCCGCGTCGGCGTCCCGTTT
Source organism: Pseudomonadota bacterium (assembly GCA_023229365.1). Taxonomy (NCBI): domain Bacteria; kingdom Pseudomonadati; phylum Pseudomonadota; species Pseudomonadota bacterium. The sequence continues at coordinate 1,765 of JALNZK010000219.1, forward strand.
GGGCAGCAGCCCGAGACGTGTCCGGTGAGGGCGCTGAGGGCGTGGCTGGAAGCGGCGGCGATCACCGACGGCGCGCTCTTCCGTGCCGTGGACCGCCACGGGCGGATCGGCACCACCGCGCTGTCGGACAAGGCCGTCGCCGAGGTCGTCAAGCGAGCGACGACCCGAGCTGGCTACGACGCGAAGCAGTTCGCCGGGCACTCGCTACGGAGCGGCTTCTGCACGGCCGCTGCCGCCGCCGGAAAGTCAGAGAGGGCGATCATGGCGCAGACCGGGCATCGCTCGGAGCGGATGGTCCGCAAGTACGTTCGCGATGGTCGGCTGTTCGTTGAGAACGCCGCCGAGGGACTGTTGTGAGGGTCGCCGCTACACGTACGCGACCGCGCAGATCACGTACACACGCGCACGTCGCGCAATTTCGCGCGCGCGCGCGAGGGGAGTTGATTAAATGAACAAATTGCACACTCGAAAAGCCGCCGCAAAAATTCTCCAGACGAGCGCCACCGTCCTCAAGGAACTCGAAGCGACCGGCGTCGCCCAGGTCGTCCGCGACGAGAAGAAACGCCCGCGCTACACGGCAGAGATGATCGAGGCGCTCCGCCCGGTTGTCGCGTCGATGGCGCCGCAGTTCACACCGGCGCCGGCGCAGCCCCAGATGTCGCCGATGCCGATGCCTTCTGCCGAGCAATACCTCGAGGTCGCACCGACACCGGAGCAGGCGGTCCGACCGACCCTCACGCCCGACGAAGAGTCGATGTTCCAGGCCGAGTTCGCGTACACCCTTGCCGCCGAAGCGGCACGATTCGGGGTAACCACCGCTGAACTCCTCGATGCCTGGCAGCGGGCGAACCTGCCCATCGCGCTGCCGCAATCGTTCGTGTCCATGCTGTCGGACTGGTCGCCGAAGTTCGGCATGGGCATCGAGGAGATGTGGCAGACGGCGCTCGTTCACCTGCTTTCGGTCCCGTTGAGCGCGCCGCAGGCGTACGTGTCGCCTCGCCCGGCGTACCCGATGTCGTCGCCCTCGTACGGATACGGCCCGTCGCCGACTGCCGCGCTGGGGCAGTACGGCTCGCCGCAGTTTCCGACGCCATACCCGGCGGCGTTCATGCCGCCGCAGCCTCAAGTGCGGCCGAGGTTCGCCGCGTCGCCGCGCATGCCGGGTTACTACCCGACGCAACCGTGGAACACGTCCGGCTTCGTGCCGTCGCCGTTCTCTGTGCCACCGCAGCCGTCCGGCCCGGTGGCCGACGCGCGCGCCGCGTTCGAAGTCGCGAGGATCGAGCAGGAGCGCCGCCGCATGGAGCGCGCCGCCGAGGCCGAAGACGAAGCAAGGATCAAAGCTGAGGAACGCGAGGCGACTCGCGCCGCCAACATGGAACGTGCTCAGGCGCTCGCCTTCGCTCAGGCAGCGGCTCAGCAGCAGCACATGGAAAAGCAGGCAGTGTTGCAGAGGTCCGAGGAGGCGAAACGACACGCCGCAGCACAGGAGGAAGCGCGACAGCAGCGCGACGAGCAGGAGCGGATCGAACGCGCCGTCGCTTCGATCTTCGCCGACATCCCGGCGTTCGTGCCGCCCGATGCGGTCGAGAACATCCGGCAGCAGGTGTGGTCATCGATCCAGGGCAAATCGGCCGCCGTCGCCCCTGCCATCTCTCGCGACATCGTCACGCGCGCCGTCGCGCCGTTTCAGGAGGAGGCGCGCCGGATGGAGCTGCGTCACAAAGTGGCGGCGATCGTCGTCGGCGCCGACCAGATGTACTTCTTCCGAGACGGGCCCGAGGTCCAAGCGGTCGCCGCGCAAGCGGCACAGAGTTTCCTCGACAGCGGCGCGGTGGATCACCTCGATGTCAACTATGCTATCGCCGAGACGCGACGGGTGCGTGACGCGGCAGTCGCGGCGCACAAGAAGGCTACCGCCGCCGGGGAACCTGTGAACGGCGTCGGGTGAACTACGCCTCGCTTCTTGTAGCCTCGCCGCGCCCGTGGCACGATCCCGATGACAGCTCACCAAGGAGGACGCGATGCCGACGCTCCGAAGGCTCCTGGCAGTCCTGCTCGCGGTGATCACGCTCGCCGGATGCGGCGGCGGGGGCGGCGGCAACGACCTCGATTCCGGGACGGATGGCGACGCGGATACGGATACCGATACGGACACGGACACCGACACGGACACGGACACCGACACGGACACGGACACGGACACGGACACCGACACAGACAGCGTCACCGATACGGACACGGATACCGATGCCTGCTCGGGCGATGGTCTCTGGTACGACGGGGAATCCGGGTTGTGCTGGCATAACCCGCCCACTACCGGAATTCTGGAATGGTCCGCCGCCGTTGCTTACTGCGACGCTCTTGACGTCGGTGGGCAAGACGACTGGCGCCTGCCAAACATCGACGAGCTAATCAGCCTGATTCGTGGTTGCCAGGACGGGACCGAGACCGGAGATCTCAGCCCGAGCTTGTGCGAGATGACGCCCACCGGATGCGTCGAGGAGGACACCTGTGCCAGCTATACCTCCTGCAGCTCTTGTGAATGGGACCCGCCGCAAGGGCCGGGTTGGGGCGGCTGCTACTGGGATCCGGCTCTGTTGGGGATATGCAACTGGTACTGGTCGTCGTCGTCACTCGCCGGCGATGCATCCTTCGCGTGGTTCGTGTATTTCGATGGCGGAAACCCATTCATCGATGAAAAATATGTCTCGCTGAGGTATCGTTGTGTTCGCGGCGGACCGTGATCTCGGCCGCTGCCCAACCACCTCGTTGACCCATCTCCATCCTCGTCCGATAATCCGCCAGACGTTCGAAGCTGCCGTTCACCACCGGGTCGGTCACGGGCTGACCTGCGGGTGAGCTACCTTCGAGCGGCACACCACAGGGCGGGGAGAGGCGACGGATGCCCACGAAACGCGAGATCATCGAGCTGCTCAAGCGCGACGAGCTGAACGAGGTGGTGGAACGGTTCGAGCTGGACGTGGCCGACCGGCGCTCCAAGGACGGGCTCATCGAGGCGGTGGCGGCGTCGCGCACGGCGACGCTCGACGAGGTGCTCGGCGGGCTCAAGCGCGAGCGGCTCAAGGAGCTGTGCCGCGCCCTGCGCCTCGACGATGCGGGCAGGGAGAAGTCGGAGATCATCGCGCGGCTCGCGGGCGGTCGTACGGCCGCATCCGTGGCACCGGCTCCGAAGCCCACCGCTACGCGGAACCCCCGACGTGGTGACACAGCGCAGGAGCACGACGAGGCGGCCCCTCCGGCGGAAGCCACCGCGGAGCGGCCGGTGCGCAGTGCGCGAACGAAGGGCGCGAAGAGCAACGGCTCCCCCCTCGGCTTCGAGGCGCAGCTGTGGGCGGCGGCGGACGCGCTGCGGAACAACAT
>JALNZK010000220.1 GCA_023229365.1 Pseudomonadota bacterium
GCGCGGCCGGGTACTCGCTCGCCCCGCGCCGCACCCCGCGCTTCCGCTTCATCGCCTCTTTCCGGAACTGGTCGACCGTCACGCGCATCGCGCACCTCCTCGTCGGAGGTGGGATCGTCCTCGGGATGGTCAGCTATCGCAAGACGGGGTACGGCGAGCCTTTACGAAGGAGCTGCGCCCCGCCCCGCAGGCGAAGGCGGTGCGGGACATGCCGCGCGTCATCTCCTGGTGGTCCCGCGCCGCTTCCCACCTCGCCAGCCTTTCGGGGCTGCCCATCTCCAGCCGGGCCAGCAGCTCGGGGGCGATGCGCTCGGCGACAGGCGCCCTGTCGCCGTCCATCCGCGAGTTGATCAAACCGTCGAAGCGGAACGGAAGACCGCGCGCGAGCGCCATCCCCTCGATGGCGTCGAAGTCGTCGACGTTCCTCTCGGTCAAGGTGGCCTTGAGGGTCAGGCGGATCCCCCTGTCGACGAGGCGGTCCACCGCGGCCGACACGGACTCGAACGCCCGCGGATCCCCGGTCACCCGCTCGTAGGTCCCGGCGCTCGCGCCGTACACCGTGATCTCGACCATCAGGGGCGAAGCGGCGGCCAGGCGATCGGCGGCCTCGTCGTCGATGAGAGTCCCGTTGGTCAGCAGCGAGATCAGGAACCCCAGGTCCCTGGCCCTGTCGTAGATGGCCCAGAAGTCCTTCCGAAGGAGCGGCTCGCCGCCGGTGATCCCCAGCCACAGGCAGCCCGCGTCGGCGAGCTGCCCGAGGACGCCGAACCACTGATCCGCCGTCAGATCTCGGTGCCCCGGGATGTCGCGGGGGATGTAGCAGTGCGAGCACGAGAGGTTGCACGCGGCCGTGATCTCGACGGTCCCGCTCAGAGGGACGCGATCGCGCAGCGCGGTCGAGAGGGCCCGCCTGGCGAACTCCCCGTACCGCCCCTCCGCCCGCGGCTCACAGCGCATCCGGTCGAGTCTCCTGCACGGCGCCGAAGCCTTCGAGCTCCGCCAGGAAGGCTTCCAGATCCCGCGCAGCCTCCTCCTCGCTCACTTCGAAGCGAGCGACGATCTCCTCGATCATCTGAGCCGCCGTGTGTTGCCCGTCCATGAGGGTCCAGATCAGGGTCCCGACCTCGTTCAGCACGAAGATGAAATCGAGGTCGTCCCGCTTGCCCGCGACGGGCACGAGGGCCGCCTCTTCTCCTATGACGCGCCAGGCGAAGGCGCTCGATTTCATGGGCTTGTCCCGGTCCACGCGGATAGTCTACACCAAAGCCGCGCCGGTGCACTTCGCCGGTGCGAGTCCGCCGCGTCACCTTTCCAAGGCGTCGAGCGCCGCGCCGATCTCCGTGGCGGTCGCGGACACGGCCGGGAGCGCGCCGCCGCGCACGATCTCCACCGCGGCGAACGGCTTGGGGAGCGCGTACCCGTCCCACGCCTCGGTGAACACCCACTGCCGCGACGCCCGCACGGTGATAGGTACGATCGCCGCGCCCGCGGCCCTCGCCGCGAGGACGGCGCCCGGCTTGGCACGACGCACGGGCCCCCGGGGGCCGTCGACCGCGAACGCCGCGTCCGCGCCTCCCCGCACGGCGCGTACGAGCGACATAAGGCCCGACGCGCCGCCACGGCTCGAGGATCCGCGGTGCACGTCGAACCCCAGCCGCGCGAGGATGCGGGCCTGGAGCGCCCCGTCCCGGGAGCGCGACGCGAGCACCGCGACCGGGCGTGGGCGCGGGTGCGCGAACAGCCCCGCCTGCCGGCCGTGCCAGAAGCAGAACACGACGGGTCCGTCCCGGTAGGGCGGCGCCGGGCCCGAGAGCCGCACGCGCCACGTCGCGCGGAGGAGGCGGATGACGACGACTCCGAACAGCGCCGCGAGCGCCCTCAGCACTGCGCCAGGCCGGCCTTGCACCTCTCGTGGCCCTTGTCCTCGTCGAGGCCGCGCTGGAACATACCCTTGGCCTTGCGCGCGTCTCCCTGCTTGAGCGAGATCTCGCCCACGAAGCAGTAGATGTCGGCCTTCGAGGCGCCCGCCGAGGGGTCGAACTTCTGGAGCAGGAGCGCGCGGAACAGCTTCACCGCCTGATCGAGATTGCCCTGCTCGTAGTAGAGCTTGCCGAGGCGGATGAGCACCTCGGTGTTCGCGAGGTCGAGCTTGTAGGCGGCCTCGAGGTTCGCGAGCGCCTTGTCCCGGTCGCCGCGCGCGAGGTACGCCTTGGCGAGCCGCTGGTGGTAGACCGCCGCGGTCTTGGAGCGCTTCTTGCCGCCGTCCGTCTCGGCCTCGATGAGCGCCTCGATCACGGGGATCGCGTCGTCCCCGCGGCCCGATGCGACGTAGGCGTCGCCGAGCGCGAGCAGGATGGGCGTGCTCGAGGGCGCGAGGGAGCGCGCGCGCTCCAGCGTGGCGACCGCGCTCGCGTGATCTCCGAGCGTGCCCGTCTGCAGCTTCGCGATCTCGGTCAGGAGCGCCACCTTCGCGGCCGCGTCCTCGAGGTGCATCTCCTCGCGCATCATCGCCTCGAGCAGCCCCTCGTTGTCCCCGCGCTTGCGGCACGCGGCAGCGAGGGCGCGGTTCGCCTCGAGGTGCCCGGGGTGCGCGGCCACGGCGAGCTTGAGCTCCGCGAAGCCGGACTCCTCGTCGCCGAGCTGCTTCTCGTGCAGCCGCGCCAGGCGGAAGTGCACCTCGGCCTCGTCCGGCCCGCCGCGGCCGGCCGCCGCGGCCTTGCGGAGCACCTCGGCGACCTTCTCCCAGTCGCCGCCCGCCTCGTACAGCTTGGCGAGCGCCGCGAGCGCCCGCGTGTGCTCCGGATCGCGCTCGAGGACGCGCTCGTAGATGGACGTCGCGCGGTCCTTGTCGCCGAGCTGCCCGTCCCAGATCTCGCCGACGCGCACGAGCAGCGTGAGCTCCTGCGCCGTGTCGCCGGCCTCGCGGGCGCGATCCGCCTCGCCCTCGAGCAGCTCCACGAGATCGTCCCACCGCTCCGTCTTCGCGTAGAGGCGCTTCAGCTCCTCCGCGGCCGCCGCGTCGCGCGGCTCCGTCATCAGGAGATCCTTGAGGAACCCCATCGCGTCGTCGAGCGCGTCGAACTTCCGCTCCGAGAGCGCGGCGAGCTGCCGCAGCACCTCGACGCGATCGGCCGGCCGCGACGCGTTGTCGAGCTTCTGCAGGAAGAGATCCCTGAGGTCGTCGTTCCTCCCGAGCTCGCCGTACAGGATCTCGAGCTGCGACAGGGCGCCCGGATCGGAGGGCTCGTTCTCGAGCACCTCGCGGTAGACCTCGACCGCCTTCTCCTTCTCCGCGACCGGCCCGACGTACAGCGCCGCCGCGCGGTGACGGAACTCGTTGGCCAGGCCGACGTCCATCGTCTGCCGCGCCCGGCGCAGGAGGATCTGCACGAGCTCGGCGAACTCGCCCTTCTGCTCTGCGAGCCGGATCAGTGCGTCCATCGCCTCGACGTCCCCCTCGTCGAGCTCGAGCACCTCGCGGTACGAGGCCATGGCGCGCGCCGCGTCGCCGATCTCGGTCTCGGCGAGCCGCGCGGCCTGGAACAGGATCGTCTTCTTCTCGGCGACGTCGTACGTCACCTCGGCCTGCTTCCCGAGCATCGGGAGCAGATCCTCGAACCGGCCGAGATCGCGCAGCAGATCGACGAGCGCGGTCAAGGCTCCGAGGTGCTCGGGCTCTCGCTCGAGGACGGCCCGATACCGGGCCTCGGCGAGCCGCGGATCGCCGACCTTCGAAGAGGCCCACGCCGCGATGCGCAAGCCGAGCTCCACCTCGTCGGCGGGCTCGAGCTTGCCCGTGCCGAGGACGCCCTGCGCGATCTCGACGAGCGCCACCCAGCTGCCGAGCTCGTCCGCCAACCGCTCGAGATCCTCGATGAGCGCGCCTTCGTCCGGCGCGATCCGGAACGCTTGCCCGAGGGCGTCGAAGGCCGTCCCCGGATCGCCGAGCCCCTGCTCCTGGTGGATCGCGAGCTCGCGCAGGAGCCGGACCCGCTCGTCGTCGTCGCCGGCCACCCGCAGCCTCGCCTCGAACAGCTTCGGGATCTTGTGCCGCTCCTCGCGGACGTCGTAGACCGTGGAGAGAACCTCCACGATGTCGTTCACGAACTCGTCGCGCACGAGCATCGCCTCGAGCGCCGCGACCGCCTCGTCGTTCTCCGGCGCCGCCTGCACCACGTCGCCGTAGACGGCGATCGCGCCGGCGAAGTCGCCGAACTCCCGCTCCCTGAGCACGCCCTGGCGGAGCCTGAGCCTGCACTTCTCGGGCTGATCACCGGCCGCCTCGATCTCCGCCTCGAGCACCTCTTCGAGCGCCGGCCATTCCTGCTCGCGCTCGTACAGCCTGTCGAGCGCGGACAGGACGCGCGCGTCGCGTTCCCCGCCGTCGAAGACGCGCCGGTACGCCCGGATGGCGCCCTTGGCGTCGTTGAGGTGCATGTCCTCGATGTCGCCGAGCCGGACGAGGAGCGCGCGCTCGAGCGCCGGATCGTAGATGTTCTCCACGCGGGCCTCGTAGACCTTGGAGAGCTCCTTCCACATGCCCTCGCTGCCGGCGAGCCTCTCGAGCGCGGCCATGACGTCCGTGCGGGACGGATCCTCCGCGAGCGCGCGGGAGTAAGTCTCGAACGCCGCCTTGGGCTTGGCGCGGCCGGTCTCGTGCAGCTCCGCGAGGCGCATCATCTCGTCCAGGCGATCCGCCGGGTTGTCGAGGATCTCGAGCTTGAGCTCGAGGATCGTCGCCAGCCTGTCGTAGCGCGCCGCCTCCCTGTGGAGCGGCTCGAGCACGTCCACGGCCCTCCTGCGGACCGAGACGTCCGCGGCGAGGTGCTCCAGCGCCTCGATGGCGCCGGCGTGTGTCGGCTGCTCGGAGAGCACGTTGCTGTAGCTCTCGATGGCGCCGTCCAGATCGCCGAGCTCCCGCTCGTCGACCTGGCCGATGCGCATGCCGAGCTCGACGCGGAGCGACTGATCGCCGGCGCACTCCTTCTTCGTCTTGAGCACCTCGAGCAGATCGGAGGGCATCTCCTTCGCCGCGTACAGCCGGTCGAGGGCGTCGAGCGCGGCCGCGTCGCGACCGTCCTCGTCGAGCACGGCGCCCCACGCCGCCAACGCCCCGG
>JALNZK010000221.1 GCA_023229365.1 Pseudomonadota bacterium
CCTCATGATCGTGTCGCTCATCGTCATGCCGGTCATCCTGCTCTTCGTCATGGCGTCGCACGACCTCGAGCTGATGGCGTCGCTGCACACCGCCGCGGAGCACTTCCACAAGGGCTACCTGTACGACTCGGTCACGGGCGGCGAGACCGGCGCCGCCGCGCTCCTCCTGATCGTCAGCGGCATGAGCTGGGCGCTCGGCTACACGGGGCAGCCGCAGCTCCTCACGCGGCTCATGCTCGTGCGCAGCCGCGCGGACTACGACCGGGGCAAGTGGGTGGCCGGCGCCTGGACGCTGCTCGCCTACGCGGGCGCGATCCTGATAGGCTTCATCGGCATCGCGTTCGTGCAGGGGGGGCTCGTCGAGCCCGACGCGGTCGCGCGCCTCTCGGACACGGAGCACAAGGGGTTCGAGCTGATCTTCCCGGTGCTCGTCAGCGCCTTCATGCTCCCGGTGCTCGCCGGGATCATGCTGAGCGGCGCGATCTCGGCCATGATGTCCACCGCCTCGGCGGAGATCATCCTCTGCTCGTCGACCATCACCGAGGACGTCCACGGGAGCTTCGCGAAGACGCGGATGGAGGGGAAGCGCGCCCTCTGGTTCAACCGGATCGTCACCCTCGCCGTGGGGCTCGCCGCCTTCCTGCTCGCGCTCACCGTGCAGGACTCGGTGTTCGGCCTCGTGTCCTACGCCTGGTCGGGCATCGGCTCGTCGTTCGGCCCGGCGCTGCTGCTCATCCTCTTCTGGAAGCGCGTGTCGCGCGCCGGCGTGATCGCGTCGCTCGTCTCGGGCACGGTGGGCACGATCCTGTGGAAGAGCATGCTCCAGGAGAGCACGGGAGTCTCGGAGCGGCTCACGAGCTTCGTCTTCGCGTTCGCGATGGCCGTGCTGTTCTCGCTGATCCTGCCGGAGAAGAAGCGGCCCGACTAGGCGCTCCGGCCGAGCGCGTCGTCCACGACGATCCGGATGACGTCGTCGAACCCCAGGCCGCCCCGCGCGGCCGCGGCGAGGAAGCTCGAGTCGGTCCCCAGGTAGGGGTTGGCGTTGATCTCGAGGATCCACGGCCTGCCCTCCCGGTCCACCCGGAAGTCGACCCGGGCGTACCCTCCGAGGCTGAAGACGCCCCAGCACCTGCGGGCCATCTCGGCGAGCTCGTCGACCAGCCGGGCGTCGCTTCCGGAGAAGCCGAACCGCCGCTCGAGGCGCGCGCCGCTCCCGGGATCGCTCCCCCACTTGGTCTCGTAGTCGACGATGCAGGGCCTGCCCGATTCGAAGCCGTGGAACTCGAGCTCCATCGGGGGGAGCACGCGGGGGCCGCCGCGGTCGGAGATGAGCGAGACGTTGAACTCCCGGCCGTCGACGAACGCCTCGACGAACCAGTCGTCCCGCCCCTCCTTCGCCATGCCCGAGGCGCGGGCCTCGAGCTCCGCAGTCCCGTGAAACACCGAGTGCTTGTCGAGGCCGAACGACGCGTCCTCCCAGACGTGCTTGAGGATGTACGGCGGCGCGAGCGGGACGTCGTTCGCGGCGGCGCGATCGACCGTGCACCACCGCGGCGTCCTGAGCCCGTGGGCCCGGAGCAGGCGCTTCGCGATCACCTTGTTCGAGGTGAGGTAGATCGCGTCGGCGCTCGACCCCGTGTAGGGGAGCTCGAGATCGTCGAGGATCGACGGGACGACGTGGCCGTGCCGCCCGCTCTCGTCGAGGGAGTCGACGCAGTTGAAGACGAGCTTCGCGCCGAGATCCCGGAACGAGGACTCGTCGACGCTCCCGTTGACCGGCAGCTGGACGGGGCGATATCCGAGGCGGGTCAGCGCGGCCGAGACGTCGTCGATCTCGACGCGCTCGCTCCCATCTTCCTGAGAACAGATCTCGATGACCTCATCATAGACGACGGGGACCGTCATGGACTCCCTTGCGTTTGGAGACGAGAACCTATCGAAAATACCCGATCTGAGCCGATCGGCAACCCGTTAATCTCGAAAACCGCGCCGGGCCGCTCGACTACCTCGCCTCGAGCTCCAGCGTGCTGATCGAGTTGCGCTCGACGAAGCGATCGATCTGCGCCCGCAGCGCGGCCGCGATGTCGGGGCGGGCCTGCATGGCGTTGCGCTTCTCCTTGGGATCCTCCCGCAGGTCGAACAGGAACTCGCGGCGCTCGTTCACCCAGCGGATCATCTTCCACCGCATCCCGGTCACCGACTTCTGGAACCGCTTCTTCGCGCCCTGCCCGAACGTCTTCTCGCTGAAGACCAGCCGATCGGCGTCGCGGTGCCCGGCGTAGAGGTACGGGAAGAGCGAGTCCCCGCGCAGGTAGGGCCGCTTCAGCCCTGCGGCGTTGAGCAGCGTCGCCGCGATGTCGACGTTCGCGACCGGCGTGTCGACGCGGCGCGGCGCGGCCCCGGGCGCCCAGACGACGAGCGGCACGTGGAGCAGCTCCTCGTAGAGCCCGTAGGCGTGGTTGCTCTTCCCGCGATCCTCCCGGAAGCCGTCGCCGTGATCCGCGCCGAAGACGACGACGGTCGGCGGCGCCCCGGGCGCGCGCACGAGGTCGAGCAGCTGGCCGACGTACCTGTCGGTGAACAGGATCTCGCCGTCGTACTTGTCCATCTGCGATCCCCCGAAACGCGGCCGCCCCTCGTGGTCGAGGTACTTGCCGTGCGGATCGTAGAAGTGCACCCACAGGAAGAACGGCCGCTTGCCCCGCCTGGCCTTCTGGTAGAGCGCCTTGGCGCTCGCCAGGATCCTCGGCGACGTCACGGTGTCGTTGGGGTGCGGCTTGCTCGCCGCCTGATCGGTCTCGTCGAACCCTTGCAGGAGGCCCCACCGCGGGCCGTTGGCGTAGCCTATCGAGGTGACGCTCATCGTCGCGTACCCCGCGCGCTTCAGGTGCTCCGCGAGGAGCGTCTCCCGCGGGTCGATCGCCGGCGGCATCAGGTCGTCGACGTAGCTGACCTGGTAGGAGTACTTCGAGGTCATGAGCGAGGGCATGGACGAGATCGTGCCGGTGCCCTGGCTGTACGCGCGGTCGAACACGACGCCGCCCTTCGCGTGCCGATCGAGCCGCGGCGTGGTCGCGCGCCCGTAGCCGTGCAGGCTCGTGTGGTCGGCGCGCAGCGCGTCCACGGTGACGAGCACGAGGTTCGGCTTCGCCGGGAAGCCCGGCGGCGGCGCGGCGTACGCCTTCGCGTTGCGCAGCTCCTGCGACCGGGCGGAGGCGTCCCCGGCGACGCAGTTCTCGTCGACGCCGTTGCCCGGGATCTCCGTGGCGCCCGGGCCGATCGACGCGTCGAACGGAGCGCAGTCCCCGCCGCCCAGGAAGGGCGACGCGCCGTCGCCGTCGAGGTCGCTCGCCGCGAGGAAGCCCGAGACGACGACGCTCGACGGGGTGTCCTGCTGCAGGGCGGCCTGCCGCACGGCCTCGACCTCGCCGAGCCCGAGCGCCGCCGCAGGTCCCAGGACGACGAGGCCGATCGTCCAGGCGCCCGTGCGCCGCCACCGCGTCCACCTGGGCGAGAACGCCACGGCGAGCGCGAAGGCGAGGAGGAAGGCGCAGGGCAGCGCGGCGATCCACGCGACGAGCTCGAACCCGACGTCCCGGAGCGTGTCCCAGGCGAGCGCGGCGGCGACGGCGATCCCGGCGAGGACGACGGCGAGCGAGGCGATCGCCAGGCCGACGCTCCCGAGCATCCGCCCGAGCCCCCGGCCGCGCAGCGACGCGACCGCGCGCCCGAGCCCGAGGAACGCGCGCCGCAGCACGACGCCGAGGGCCACGCAGAGCGCGAGCAGGATCGCCGCGCACAGGACGCCCGCGAGCGGCTTGTTCTCGAACGCCTCGTCAAACGCGGAGTAGAGCGTCCCGCCGGCCGCGAGCGCGGCGGCCACGCAGAGGCCGACCGCCCAGAACCAGCCGAGCGGCGCCACCGCACCGGCCCGGAAGGCCCGGTACCGCTCGGCGGCTCCCGCCCGCAGGTCGACCGCGCCCTTGCCGTGCCAGCACCAGAACCAGAGCCCGAGCGCCCCGCCGCCGACCGCGCCGACGGGCGCGAGGAGGGTCAGGAAGAAGATCGGCGCGAGGGCACAGCCGAGCGCCGGGGCCCGGCTCGACGAGGCGGCCGCGAGCGCGAAGCAGCTCTCCGCGAGCCCAACGACGATCCCCACGGCGATCCCCGCGAGCGCCCCGGTCTTCAGAGAGTCTCTGACAGGCGAGCCCATGGCACGCTCCGCGTGAGCCCGCTCCTTCACAGCCCCGGGCCGAACGGCTGCGGCAGGAGCGCGGCGAGCGTGGTCTCGATCGGCTCACCGCCGTCCGCGCCGACGATCCGCACCTCGGCGGCCGGGTTGAACTCGGCGAGCGCCTGCCGGCACATCCCGCACGGCGCGACCGGCTTCGGGCCCACGACGACCACGGCCGCGAGATCCCGGCACCCGGCGGCGACCGCCGCGGCCAGGGCGGCGCGCTCCGCGCAGATCCCGACCGGGTACGACGCGTTCTCCACGTTGCACCCGGCGAACACGCGTCCGGACGCGAGCACCGCGGCGCCGACGCAGAACGACGAGTACGGCGCGTACGCCCGCTCCCGCGCCTCGCGCGCGGCAGCCTCGAGCGGCTCCCAGTCCCGGCTCATCGCCCCGCCTCCGCGAACGACGGCATCGCCGCCCCGATGAGCCGCGTGAGATCGTCGGCGGCGCGGGCCGCCGCGAGCTGCACGTCCTCGTGCGTGAGCTTGGGACCGCCCGCCTGCGCGGCGGCGTTCGTGATGCACGAGATCCCGACGATCCGCGCCCCGAGGTGGCGCGCGGCGACAGCCTCGAGCACGGTCGACATCCCGACCGCGTCCGCGCCCATCGCCCGGAGCATCCGCACCTCGGCGGGCGTCTCGTAGGACGGCCCGACGAGGCCGACGTAGACCCCGCTGCGGAGCTGTATCCCCCGCTCCGCGGCGCAGTCGTTGAGCGCGGCGCGGAGCCGCGGATCCCAGGCGTCGGTCATGTCCGGGAACCGCGGGCCGCGCGCCGAGTCGTTCGGGCCGCGCAGCGGGTTCAGCCCGGTCAGGTTGATGTGATCCTCAACCGCCATGAGCCCGCCCGCGCGG
>JALNZK010000222.1 GCA_023229365.1 Pseudomonadota bacterium
GGGAGCTCGCGGCGCGGGCCGGGACGACGATCGAGCGCGCGGCGGCCTGGTACGACGGCGAGTTCCTGCCCGCGTTCGTGGAGCTGCTCGCGCGGCGGGCGACCGTGAGGCCCGGCCTCGGCCAGCTGCTCGAGCGGCTGCGCGGGCGCGGCGTGCGCACGGCGGTCGTCTCGGACTTCGGGCGCGTGGCCGAGAGGTTGTCGGCGCTGCGGATCGACACCGCGCTGTTCGACGACCTCGTCGCCGCCGAGGAGCACGGCGTGCTCAAGCCGTCCTCGGTCCCGTTCATGGCCGTGGCGCGGCGGTGGGCGATCGACGCCGCGGAGATCGTCGTGGTCGGAGATCGCGAGGATCTCGACGCGACGGCCGCATGGACGGCGGGGATGGAGTTCTTGAAGGTTGGTGGGGACTGGCAGGAAGTATCGAGCGCCATCGAGGCTCGAACGGAACTCGGAGTGACGACATGAGCCGTTACGACATCGCGATCATCGGCATGGGGTGCGTTTTCCCGAAGGCGAACGACGTCGGCCAGTACTGGCGGAACGTCGAGAGCGGCGAGAGCTTCTTCGAGCCCATGCCCGACCGGCTCTGGCACATGAGGAACTTCTATTCCGAGGACCGGAAGCGGACCGACAAGTCGTACACGATGGTCGGCTCGTTCATCGATCCTGTCGAGAATTTCCCGTTCCTCGAGTTCAAGCTGCCGCCGAATACGATGAAGGGGAGCGATCCGGCGCAGATCGCCACGCTCGAGTCGGTGCGACAGGCGCTCGCGGACGCGGGGGTCGCGCCGCGGTCCGAGCAGCTGCACGACGCGGTGACGATCATCGGCGCGAGCGGCGTGGATCAGTTCGCGCACTCGACGGTCGCCCTGAAGCGCCACAACTACCTGCGCGTCCTGCGTCCGCTCCTCGAGGAGCGCGGCGCCTCGAAGGCGACGCTCGACAGGCTCGCGGTCGAGTTCGAGGCCGAGCTCGCGCGGCGGGGCCACGTCTGGCACCCGGCGATCGCGGCGGTCGGCGCCATCACGCCGTCGCTCTCGAACCGAGTGGCCCAGGTGTTCGGCGTGCGCGGCTTCAACATGACCGTGGACGGCGCCTGCGCGTCCTCCTTCGTCGCGCTGAACGTCGCGTGCCATACGCTCATGGCCGGCGACGCGCGCCTCGCCGTGGTCGGCGGCTCCGATCTCGGCACCAACCCAGCGATCTACGCGGGGTTCTCCGCCGTGGACGGCTTGAGCAAGCGCGGCACGTCCAACCCGTTCGACCAGAGCGCGGACGGGCTCGTGATAGGGGAGGGGGTCGGCGTCGTCATCCTGAAACGGCTCGAGGACGCGCTCGCGGACGGGGATCGCGTCCGCGCGGTGATCAGCGGCATCGGCACGTCGAGCGACGGCGCCGGGCAGGCGATCTACGCCCCGTCCGTCGAGGGGAGGGCCGAGGCGCTCACGGCCGCCCTCGAGGTGGCCGGGATCTCGTCGCACGAGGTGCAGTTCCTCGAGGCCCACGCGACCTCGACCGTCGTCGGCGACGCGAACGAGTACGACGCCATCGCCACGGTGTACGCGCCGGGCCGCGATCCGCGCGATCCCCTGATCCTCGGCAGCGTGAAGGGGCAGATCGGCCACCTGAAGGCCGCAGCGGGCATGGCCGGGCTCATCAAGACCGTGCTCTCGATGGAGCACGCGACGTTCCCGCACATGCCGCGCTACGAGAAGCTGACGCCCCACGCGACCAAGGCGTCGGGTGCCCTGGTGGTCCCCACGCGGCTCGCGCCGTGGCAGCCGAGGCCGAGCGGCATGCGGGTGGCGGCCGTGACCTCGAGCGGGTTCGGCGGCGTGAACTACCATGTCATCCTGGAGCAGGGCGGCGTGCACCGGGCCCCGCCGGCGCGGCCGATCGTGCCGCGGGAGGTCGCGGTCGTCGGGATCGCGTGCCGGGTCGCCGGCGCGGACACCCCGGAGAAGTTCTGGGCGAACCTCGAGCAGGGACGCGATCTCTTCGTGCCGGTCGACCCGAAGGAGCTCGGCTGGGAGGAGCACTACGACGCCGGGCCGGAGGGCGAGCGGATCACCACCCGGATGGTCTCGCGCGTCGACGATTACAAGTTCAACCTGCTCAGGCACAAGATCTTTCCGACCGCTGTGTCCCAGATCGCGCCCACGCAGCTCCTCGCGGTCGACCTCGCGGATCGGCTGCTCACGGACGCCGGGTTCGATCTCCCGACGCGCAAGAACGTCGGCGCGTCGCTCGGCGCCATGCACGACGACAACTTCCCGAAGATCTTCATGCCGATGATCACCGAGGAGTACGCGGACGGAGTCCTCGCGTGCCCGTCGGCCAAGACGATCGACCGGGCGGCGCTCGCCGAGTGCATCGATGCCGCGGCCGCGAAGATCAAGGCGTTCGGGCCGCCGCCGACCGAGCACACGCTGCCCGGCTGGATGACGAACGTCATCGCCGGCCGCGTGGCGAACCGCCTGAACCTCTGCGGCCCGAACTTCACCGTGGACACGGCCTGCTCCTCCGGGATCGCGGCGCTCCTGCCGGCCATGTACGAGCTGATGTTCGGCCGCGTCGACTCGATGATCGCGGGCGGCCTGAACCAGCAGCTCTCGGACGCGTTCACGTGCGGCGTCTGCGCGCTCGGCGCAGTCGCGGAGAAGGAGGCGAAGCCCTACGACGAGGACGGCAAGGGGTTCCTCATCGGCGAGGGCGGCGTGTTCTTCCTCCTCAGGCGGCTCGCCGACGCGAAGCGCGACGGCGACGTGATCCACGCGGTCATCCGCGCCGTGGGCGGCTCGTCGGAGGCGGACTCGAAGTCGATGGTCGCCCCCACCGAGGAGGCGGTCCGGCGCGCGATCCGCGAGACCGTGGCGCGCGCGGGCGTGCGGCCCGAGGAGATCATCCTCTCGGATACGCACGGCTCCGCGAACCAGGCCTCCGACGTCGTCGAGGCGAGAGCGCTCGCGGCAGAGCTGCGCCCGAACGGCGGGCCGGAGCCTCTGCGGATCCTCGCGACGAAGTCCCACCTCGGCCACCTGTACGGCGGCTCCGGCGCGAGCTCCACCCTGACGACGATCCTCTCGCTCAAGGCGCACAAGGCCCCGCTCATCCGCAAGCTGCGCAAGGTGCGGCCGGAGATCGCCGCCATCGCGGACAAGGTCCGGCCCGTCGCCGCGACCGAGCCGCTGCCGCCCGGCGCTTCCGTCGGCGGCGTCAACTCCCTCGGCCTCGGCGGCGCGAACTACTTCGCGGTGATCGCCTCGCCGGAGCACGGCGATGGCGCCTCGAGGGCCGCTCCCGAGGGCGCACGGCTCGTGCCCGCCTCGCGCGGCGAGTCGGTGCGCGCAGGGGATCCGGGGTACGACGACCTGTTCCTGTGCCTCGCCGGCGACGACAGGGCGCTCGCTGGCGCGCTCGGCAGGGCGCTCGACCAGGATCCGATCCCCCGCGTCATCACCGAAGGCGCGGAGATCACGTCGCGGCTGGCCGTCACCTTCGACAGCCAGAAGGCGCTGCGCGCCAAGCTCGGCGCGGCGATCAAGATGCTCGCGGCGGGCGGGGCGCTCAAGCCGCTCGAGTCCCAGGGCGTGTTCGCGGCGCCCGCGTCGGAGGAGGGCTCGGACAAGCTCGCGTTCTGCTTCCCGGGGCAGGGCACGCACTACGTCGGCATGGGCCGGGTGTTCTACGACCGCGTCCCCGTGTTCCGCGACGTCGTGGACGGCGTGCACGACTTGGCGAAGAAGGCGTTCGACTTCGACCTCAAGGGGCACATCTACGGCGACGAAAACGACGAGGGGATCCAGCAGCGGCTCGGGACGCTCGTCGGCGCGCAGACCGCGCTGTTCGCGATCGAGCTCGCCGTCGCGCGCATGCTGATCGAGCAAGAAGGGATCCGGCCGGACGTCATGATCGGCCACAGCTTCGGCGAGATCTCGGCGCTCACGGTGGCCGGGGTCTGGGAGCTCGAGACCGCGTACGAGGTGGTCAAGGCGCGGATCCGCGCCGCCGAGATCGTGAAGACTTCGGGCGGCCCAGACCTCGGCATGATGAGCCTCATCTGCGCCGACGGGCAGCGCGACGCCATTCTGGCGCTCGTGGGCGACAGGGTCCAGCTGACCAACATCAACGCGCCGGGGCGGTTCGTCCTGTCGGGCGAGAAGGACGCGGTGAAGCGGTGCGTGTCCGCGGCCGAGTCGTTCGGCGTCGAGGCGCGCCTCCTGCCGATCGGCGCGGCGTTCCATTCGCGCTTCATGGAGCCTGCGCGGATCCCGTTCCGGGACGCGCTCCGGAAGCTCCCGTGCTCGCCGCCGCGGATCCCGATCCTGTCCACGATCACCGGCGAGTACGTCTCGCCTGAGGGGTTCACGAGCGACACGATCGCGGAGCACCTCTCGGGGCAGCTCGTCACGCGGCTCGATCTGCCGCGCGAGATCGGGCGGCTGCACGGGGAGGGGTTCCGGCACTTCCTCGAGGTCGGCCCCGGTTGGTCGCTCACGAAGATGGTCGACGCGATCCTCGAGGGAAAGCCCCACCGCATGGCGCCGACGCTGCATCCCAAGGTGGGCGACGAGGAGACCTTCCGGCGGGCCCGCGCGTTCCTCACGGCGCTCGGGCACACGCGGTCGGCCGCCGAGCGGCACGACGTGCCCGGGGTCTTCTCCGCGGACTTCGTCGAGTACATGGAGGCGAACGAGCCGGCGATCATCGCGCTGCTCGACGAGGCGCACCGGCGGTTCCTCGACAGCGCGCGCTCCAGGCACGTGCCGAAAGCGGCGAAGCGTCGCGGGACTCCGGGGACGTCGGGGACGGGTGGAAAAGCGGCGTCCATTCCGTCCACTCCGTCCACTGGGTCCACCGACGCTTCGGTCTGGATCGAGCGCCTCAAGGACAAGCTCGTGAAGACCACCGGCTACCCGCCGGAGATGCTCGAGGTGAACCTGGACCTCGAGGCGGATCTCGGGGTGGACTCCGTGCAGCGCGCGGAGATCTGGGTGTCGCTGACGACCGAGCACGGGCTGGATCCGAGCGTCCGGCCGACGGGCGCGCGGACGATCGCGCAGCTCGCCGAGAGTTTGGCG
>JALNZK010000223.1 GCA_023229365.1 Pseudomonadota bacterium
GGCTGCGGGGCGCCGCGCTGCTTGGCCCTGGCGCTGACCTTTTCGGGATCGGCGCCGCCCATGCAGCCGCGCTCCTCGGTTACTTCGATGTCTTCCCTTTCGCCGTAGCCCTTCTCGACAGCCCATCGGGCGCCTTTGCGCAGGATATCCTCAACCTCGTTCGTCTTCAGTCGCAGCTTGCCCTCGGAGCCGACGCCGGAGGGTACGTTGTGATAAAGCGCGTCTACCAGCTTGTCGAGCTTGGGCCGAACTTCATCCTCGCTCAGGTTGGTGCGCAGGAGCCTGACGCCGCAGTTGATATCGAATCCAACGCCACCGGGGGAGATCACGCCGTCGGAGGTTCGCGTCGCCGCCACTCCTCCGATGGGGAAGCCGTAGCCCCAGTGGATATCCGGCATGGCCAGCGCAGCGGAGACGATGCCGGGCAGGGTTGCCACATTGGCCACCTGCTCAATGGCCTCGTCGTCCTTGATATGCGCCAGCATCTCCTCGTCCGCGTAGAGGATCCCAGGCACGTTCATCCCAGGTTTGTAGTCCCGGGGTATCTCCCAGCGGTATTTATCTTTTTGGATAAGCCTTTTTGTCCCTGACATAATCGATTTCCTTAAATGTCGAATAGTACCTGAACTCTTACACCGTCCGGCTTCTCTTCGATTTGTGTCATGTGGTAGGTCGCGGCCTTTATCTCCGTCTTTATACTGTGCCTTTCCGGGTCGAGCTTTTCCCCGTAACATCTGGCAACGATTTTATTAGTGTCGAGTTCCGATATCTCGAATCGTTTAAACAGGATCTTTTCGACTTCAAACACGAATAACAGTTCGTTCAGCCATGATACCAGGAGGTCTTTTGCACCGTCGGCCGTTACTTCTACGTCGCGAGTAATTTTTTCGTTGACCATGTCGATATCGGCTATGATGCTGAACATGCCAAGTGCCGCGTTAGCGAAGGCCTTCTTCATGTCGGCTCCATACGCTGCGATGGCCACATCGGCCGTGTGATCGATTATCTCAAACCCTTCGCGCATTTTCAGAGGTCACATTATAACAGAAACAGTGCGATAATGCGTCCATTAATAACAGCAGATCGCTTAACACGACATAATCTTTGCAATCTACGCCGCTTTTGGTGAAGTGACGCGGTTTATGGTTTTGTTGACAACATCCTCCCTTTCTGGTTTGATATATCGGAAGGAGGTGTTCCTTTGAGACTTCCCTTTCTCCCAAAAGAAGACAAGTTCTTCGACCTGTTTGACGAAGGCGCCAAGAATCTCGTTAAGACGACTGAAGTATTTGCTGATTTAGTGGCAAACTGGGAGGACGTTCCCGCCAAGGCTCGCCATATCAAGGAGCTGGAACATTACGGTGACGAGGTAACGCACCGCATCGTTGCGCTACTTCACTCGACCTTTGTCACGCCCATAGACCGCGAGGATATAGCGCACCTCGCTGAGCACATCGACGATGTGCTTGACTGCATAGAGGACGCTGCTACGTGCATGTCCATTTACGAAGTGGCGCGGCCGACGACCAGGTGTCAGGAACTGGCAAAAATACTCGTAAAGATAACCGCGGAAGTAGGGGTTGCGATACCGAAGCTGCGCAATCGCAACGAACTGCACAAACTTCCGGCGAGCTGTATTGAGATAAACCGGCTGGAGAACGAGGCCGACGCCATAGCCCGTTCCGCTCTGGCGGAGCTTTTCCGTGACAAGCTGGATACAGCCGATATCATCAAGTGGCGCGAGATATACCAGTACATGGAAACCGCCACAGATCGTTGCGAGGATATAGCCAATGTCCTCGAAGGCGTAATGATTAAACGTACCTGAGTCTAACCTGTGTTTATACTAATAATTATTCTAGCCGTCGGTTTCGCTGTAATAAACGGCTTTAACGATGCCGCTAATGCGGTAGCTACAGTAATAGGCACGCGGGTGCTCTCTCCTCTCAAGGCTGTGTTGATGGCGGCTGTATTCAACTTCATTGGTGCGGCCACTGGAGTTGCGGTAGCGGTCACTATAGGCAAAGGAATAGTCGCCCCGGAATATTTAAGCTACGGAGTAATCATAGCCGCTTTGATAACGGTGATATTATGGGGATTCACGGCGACGTATCTCGGCCTCCCTATAAGCATCAGTCATGCGTTTGTTGCCGGATTAATAGGCGCAGGGATAGCCTCCGCGAGCAGCGTGGCGATTGTCTGGAATACTTTTATTAAAGTCGTATCGTCGGTTGCCATAGCTCCCGCGCTCGGATTCGCCGGCGGATTTGCTTTAATGGTAGCCTTGCTCTGGATACTTCGTCGAAGAGCGCCGCTAAAGGTGGAGGGATTTTTCGGTAAACTACAGATTCTCTCCTCCGCATTTATGGCGTATGCTCACGGCAAGAATGATGGGCAGATGCCTATAGGTATCATGGCAATGGCGCTGGCAATACATAGCGGAGGGGAATTCCATATACCTTTCTGGATAATAGCCCTGTCTGCTATCAGCATATCATTCGGCACATTATTCGGCGGCTGGCGTGTTATCCGGACTTTAGGGATGAAAATTACTGCACTAAGGCCGGTACAAGGATTCGCCGCTATAGGATCGGCGGCGGCTGTGGTCGAGACCGCCTCGGCGCTGGGGATACCGGTGAGCACTACGCATTGCGTGAGTTCGGCGGTGATGGGGGTCGGCGCTACAAAAAGGCTGTCTGCTGTGCGATGGGGTGTAGCAGGCAGGATAGTGACGGCGTGGATCCTCACTTTCCCTATATGCGGTGGACTAGGGTGGATGTTTGGCAAACTATTGACCTAGATAACCATTATCCGATTTCTTCTATTCTTTAAGTCTAGCCGACATTCGACTTGCTGAACCTCCGTGCTTTGCGTTCTCGTTTATCCGACGATATTTCTTATAGTCTTTTTATCGAATAGTTAACGTTTGCCTCGATATGAGGCTCTGTAATATGATATGTCGGGAATAGATTCATATAAATATCTACGTCGAATGGAAGAAATATTTAAAAATGACTAACACCGCCCTTGGCGGGCTTAAGGTTCTGGAGTTCGCCCAATTCGTTTCCGGTCCGTATTGCGCCAAGCTCCTGGCCGACATGGGGGCCGAGGTAATAAAAATCGAGCCGCCGATTGTCGGTGATTCCGCTCGAAAGAGGGAGCCATTTCTCGATGATGTTCCCGGTCTTGAGCGCAGCGGCTTCTTTCTATTCATCAACACAAGCAAGCTCGGCATCACCCTCGATCTAAATACGGACACCGGGCGTGATATTTTCCTTCGCCTGGTCGCCGATTGCGATGTGCTTGTCGAGGATAATCCTCCATCGTTTATGAAGGAGCGCGGGCTCGATTACGAAAACCTTAGCAAGATTAATCCTCGTCTCGTAATGACATCGATTACGCCGTTCGGGCAAAGCGGGCCGTATCGCGAGTATAAGGCATATCACCTGAATTCCTACCACGGCAGCGGCGTGGCCAGGGTCCTCTCGTCGATTCTGCCCAAGGAAACGCCGGTCCCGGTTAAGGGCCCCGGCTTCCTCGGCGATTTCGATTCCGGGCTGTGCGCCGCTACCGCTACCGTAGCTGCATTGTACGGCCGTTTGTTCACAGGAGAGGGGCAGCACATAGATATCTCCAAGCAGGAAGCTCTTATGGCTCTGGAGCGGGTGGAGATGGGCATGTACGGAAACGAGGGAGAGACAAAGTTCAGCACCGTGTTCATGCAGCAGATGATGGGCGGGCTGCAGCGCTGCAAGGATGGCTACGTTCTTATAACGCTGGGCGGCGATCACCACTGGGAGGGGCTGCTGAAACTGCTGGGCGATCCGGTCTGGGCCGGGGAGGAGAAGTACCAGGGCGAGCTGGGCAAATACAAGTATGCGCAGGAGATAAACGAGCATATCGCCGAGTGGATAAAGGATTATACCAAGGAAGATCTGTACCACCGCTGCCAGAAGCTGAACTGCCCTATAGGTATGGTGACCACGGTCGCCGACCTGGCCGCTTCCAGGCAGCTTGAGTCGCGGGAATTTTTCGGCGAGATCGAGCATCCGGTCATGGGCCAGGTCAGGTGTCCGACATCGCCGTATCGTTTTTCCGAGACGCCGCATCGTTTTCACCGCCCGGCGCCCATGCTCGGCGAGCACAACGAGGAGATATTTGTCGATCGATTTGGCTACAGCAGGGAGGACATGATGTGTTTGAGGGGGGCGGGGGTTATCTAGCTATGAGCGAATCGAAGTCGAAACGTTTACCCTTGGAAGGTGTGCGCATTGCCGATTTCACCTGGGCCTGGGCCGGGCCTTACGCTACCGAGCTGCTGGCGTTCCTCGGCGCCGAGGTTATCAAGATCGAGAGCGGCAAGCGTCCCGATCATGCCAGAATACGCTCGCTGACGCTGGGTCTTTCCACGAAGAGCCTCGACAGTTCGCCCGTGTTCAATGACCTCAATCTCAATAAGATGTCGCTGGCACTCGACCTTACCAAGCCCAAGGCGATCGATATAGCAAAGAGACTGGTCGCGGTGAGCGATGTGGTGGCGGAGAACTATCGCCCCGGCGTCATGGATAAGCTGGGGTTGGGATACGATGTTCTGAAATCGATCAAGCCCGATATCGTTATGCTGTCTTCCTCGGCGCTCGGCTCCGAG
>JALNZK010000224.1 GCA_023229365.1 Pseudomonadota bacterium
CAAGATCATTCTCCCACTATGAGGCATATAGAAGCGTATTTAAGCACAAAGTATACTCAAAGTGTACACTATACAGGCACGGGGAGGGGTATGCATCTGTGCTTGGGTGGGGCTGTTCTTACTATAAGGGCAGTCTCATACATAATTATTAAGTAAACGTATACGTATACGGGTATGCTATAATATATATGAAAGGAGAAATATGAGAATAGAAATCTACCTAGAGGAAAACGAGCACGAATACATCAAGTCAATGGGGAAGGGATATATACGTACATTAGTCCAAAAGGATATGGGGTATACGGGTAAAGAAATAAGGCACGAAAAAGCCGTAGAGGCAAGGTCAGAGGCTCGAACTATCATTAAGAAAGCCAAGGTAGCACCCAGAGAGATAGATACCAAAAAGATACGGGTAAATACCTGTAAGTACGAAGGCTGTGGAGCCCTCTTGCCATACTTTGGTGCTAAGGTCTGCAAAGCCTGTAAGGGGAAGCAATAAACAAGACCCTTATAATATTAGTAAGAACTTAAAGAAGGTAGGAGGGTGCTATTTTAGTAAAACAGTGTTCCATTTGCAAGGTGATAATGAAAGAGTTGGGAGAGAGTGGTTCTTCCAAACTCGAGAGACGGTTGTATAACTGTTCTAAATTCGTTAAGGGTGGGGAAACCCAGCGTAAGATATGCAAAGAGTTAAACTTCAACCCTATTTCTATGACCCACCACCTAGCTAAACACCAGAACCCTGATGAGAACGTTTTAATTCAAAAGAAGTACGAAGCCAACCTAGAGAAACAACGCCTTAAACACGAAGATGTCCGTCAGAAGATGATGGAAGTCGGGATGGAGGAGTTGGAAGCTGGGAATATTAAAATGAACGCCTCTGTTTTGAGGGGCGTGGCTAAAGATACTTCCGATATTGAAGAGAAAAACAAAGATAGACAATTAAAGGTCCTTGAAATGTTGAACGCTTTTATTAGTGGAGAGATTACGAACACGGAGGTTATTGATGCTGATTCCACAGAATCTCCAATCAGTTATCTCGAGGGGTAGGGATGATGTTTATTTATTTGCTAGGGAACTTTTAGGGGTAGAGCTACACCCAGGGCAGGTTAAGTTTTCAAACTCTAAGGCTAAGGTTAATATTCTAGTCCCAGCTAATCGGTATGGAAAGACTACGATGCTTGCCATTAAGCACATCCATAAGGCTTTTTACAAAGTCGGAGTTCCGATGGGGAATATGAAGGCTTGGCTAGGTGCAGAATATCTGACTGGTGCGTTAGCACCCCACTCACAACAAGCTGAAGTAATCACGACTACGATTAGACAGATTCTAACTTCTTCTTACCCGATGAGGGTTAACGGGAAGATGACCACCAACAAATGTCTGATTGAATGGGCGATGACAGGAATCACCGAGAGTTATCCGATGCAGATTAAGTATTGGAACCACTCTACGACTTTAGTCAGATCAACAGGGGAAGATAAGGGGAAATCAATCGCTGCTAAGGCTTTTGGTTATATCGGATTTGATGAAGCCTGTAAGGATTTACATTTAGAGGAAGAATATTCAGGGCTTTTAATCCCTAGACTAGCTGACTTTTCGGGTCAACTTGATTTAGTAGGGACGCCTGATGCGACTTCGCCTTCAAATATCTTTTACCAAGAACTCTTTTGGAAGGGTGGTGGTGACGGAAATGTGAAGGACGATATGTTCTACTCTCAAGAGGGGTCTGCTTATGATAACCCTCACTTACCACCCGAGTATTTCGAAGAAACCAAACAACTCTTAAGAGGAAGACCCGAACTCGACCAAGTCCTTTATGGGAAGTTCGTTTCTGTCGGGAATAAGGTGTTTGACAACCGAAAAGTCCTAGACGCTTCCGTTGAGATGGAAGAGTACACCCCCTTTCAGAAGGGGCATAGGTATATTATCGCTATCGACACGGCTATCGGGGAAGACGAACTCGTCATTACTGTCCTCGACTGGACGGAAAGACCGTTTAAAATCGTCAGAACTTCCGGAATGAAAGGAAACTCCCAGAGCCCAGTTTTACATAATCAAAATATAATGGATATCTTCTACCATTACAACGAGGAACAGACCTGTTCCTTAATCCTAGAAGTGTTTAATGGGGAAGCGATGCACTATTACTACCAATTACCAGCCGACATCAGGGCGAAGACTCGCTGTTTCGGTTCAGGCAGAGTGGTAGGGGCTCCGTCAAGACGAGTAGGGCAGGTAGACCGCAAAGAAGACATCCTTTTAGCAGGGCGTAAGCTCCTCGATTCCAACGGAGTGGTATTTTCAAATAAATTAAGAAGGTTAGTCCAACAACTAGCCAACTATACACAAAATGACGAGAAGATTAAAACCGATTGGGTCATCTCGTTCTGTCTGGCGTGTTGGTACGCTACTGACGGACAGCCTAAAATTACAACATTAAAGCCGAGTTATATAGCTTGGTAGAGGGAAAAAATGAAGAAAAAGAAACTCCTTCCTGACACACCTAAGGTGGAGAAGGAAATAGACTTTGACGAAGAGAAAAAGAAATTCATCGTCACTAGGATACAGAACTCAATTAAAGAACTAGAAGGCGAAACTACTACCAGAAACGCCTATATGGACACCAGAGACCGACTTTTAAACGACTCAGACGAAATCTTTGAGGGTATGGACATCAAGGAAGGGTTTGACAAGACCAAATACAACTTCCTCAACAGAGCTAAGGATATTCACACCTTCCAAGTGATGGGTAGAGGGTTTAATATTATCTCAAGATACGACAAGGTCGATTTGTCCTTGTTCGATAAGGGCACTCCCGAGTACAAGGATGCCGAGCTTAAAAACAAACGCAGTGAAGGCGAATCAACCTCAGCCAAAGAACTCTTAAACGGGGTTATCGCTGACAACGGTGGTAAAGGAATCTTTTTGAATATGGCTGCCGTAGCCTCGGCTTACGGGGTGGGAATCATTAAGAAATACCGAGACGGCAACGACATTAAGTTGGTTTCTATCGAATCCCCTCAGAACTTTGTGGCAGGGTGGTCATCGACTAATTTTAGAGAACGGGATTTTGATGCGATTACTTATCGTATCTCGGTCGCCTCTGCGACCAGACTCTACGGAGATAAACTTAAAAAGGGCGAATCCTTCTTGGCTGATAACGCCTCTATCTACTCAACCTCTTTAGTCGAACCTACTTCAAGAAAAATGCTTACTTGTATTGATTTTGTCGGCAGGGATTCAGAAATCAACGATGGCGAAATCTTTAACGCCCTAATCGTTGGCGACAAACTTGTCGGCTACGAAACGAATAAGAAATTCATCCCTAAGTTTTACATCTTCCAAAACAGAGAGAGATTACAGAGACCTTGGGGTGCTTCAGATATCTCAGACGAGGCTATCGACCTCAACAGAACCTACATCGCTCAGATGTCGGACTCTTTAACTTTGCTTAAAAAGATGTTCCCTTTTATCGAGGCTCGTGGTTTTGAATCTACAAATCTACCCAAGAAGGATAGTGGAGCAATGCAAGTCTTTCCTATCGGGCTAGACCAAGAAATGAACATCAAACAATTCCAACCAGGCGTCTACCCTTACAAAACAATGCTAGACGAAATCAAAGAATCTCTCTTTAGAGTTCTCGGGCTCGGTAGAGTGATGATAGACGACCCTACGGTGAGTTTTGAATCCAACCAAGCCCTTATGACAGGGATGAAATCAACCATCGACATCGCAGAAGACAAACAGAGCCGTTGGGAACGCACTCTAGTCGAATTATTTACCGATATTATTGAAGAATTAAAAGACCTCTCACCAGAAACTAAAAAACTGATAGGCGATTCTGTCGAACTAGACATCGAGTGGCCTTCGGTATTGAGGAAAGAAGATGCGAGTTATAACACAATGCTACTTAATAATGTTCGTGGTGGGCTTATATCTCTCGAGACATATTTGGAGAAGATAGGCACGCAGAATGTATCTGAGGAAATTGACCGAATCAAATCCGAAATGAAAGACCCAATTCTGGGGGCTATCTTATCGGCTAATCTGAGAATGGTAAATCAACTCGAAATAATGCCACAACAGCCTGCTCAAGGGCAACAGTCTACTAACGCACCTCTAACGACTGACCAGAACCAAGGTACGCAACCGATGAGCCAAGCAGGTTCAGGTGCTCCTGCCGTATCAGCCGAAGGTGCTATGGCGACAACAAATCAAAATAACGGAGTATAATTTTTATGCCAGTAAACAGCCGTTACCTAGGGAACACTTACTCAAGTTCTAGTTCCCTATACAAGAAAGCCCAAGCTGCACAGAAAAAAGTTCAGTCGTTGGAAGATACTGAAATGAAGTATCTCTGGGATACCAACCAGATAGACAACAACGCTTATTTTGACTATGCGAGTACAAGGTTCAACGAAGTTACCGACCAGATAGATAAACAGACTTGGGATAGAACTATAAGGTCAGTCAATAAAGAGATTGTTTCTGACTACAAGAATGCTGCTTTTTATGAGATATCCAAAACACCAGGGAACACTTC
>JALNZK010000225.1 GCA_023229365.1 Pseudomonadota bacterium
AAGTATATGGAAGGATGCCCCTACATTTTCAATCTGTCGCCATACTGCTTGCGAAGCTTGACCAGTTTGGGGTTTATGACTGCGCGGCAGTACGGCCGGGCGCTGTTGTTCGCATAGTAATCCTGATGATAATCCTCGGCTGGATAGAATGCGTCGAGTGGAACGATTTCGGTGACAATCGGACTGCTCAAAATCTTCGACGAATCGAGCTCTCGAACTGTTTGCTCCGCGACCGCTTTCTGTTCGTCGCTGTGATAGAAAATCACCGAGTGATACTGCGTGCCGACATCGTTGCCCTGGCGGTTCAGCGTGGTCGGATCGTGTAAGGAGAAGAAGACGTCGAGGACATCTCGATATGAAATAACACTCGGGTCGAACATGACCTGCACCGCCTCGGCGTGGCCCGTCCCCCCGCTGCACACCTGCTCATAGCTAGGGTTTGGCACCACCCCTCCCGTGTAGCCGGATACGACGCGCTCGACTCCCCTCAGCTCATTGAACGCGGCTTCCAGGCACCAGAAGCAGCCGCCAGCCAGGGTAGCCGTTTCGCTGGTTTTAGGATTAGCTCCGAGGTCGTCGATATCGGCCCTCCTACTTCAAGTTATAGACAAAGTTGGCCGCTTCCTCGCGCTCCTCCCAGCCCTTCTTGCGGTAGAACGAGCGCCGGTAGGACTCGCGCGACCTGCTGTTCAGCAGCAGCAGTCTGGAACAGCCGCGCTTCTTGGCCTCCTCCTTCGCTGTCTCCAGCAGCTTTGTGCCGATGCTGTTGCCGCGATACGATTCATCGATGAAAAGCTCCGAGAGATATCCCTCAGGCCCGTCGAGGAAGAGGTAGGGCAGCCAGTGCGCCCCTAAGTAGCCGACAATTCCGCCGTCAGCGTTCTCCGCCACGTAAACCGTGTGACTCTCGCTGGCGTGGCACAGCTTTATATGCTTCGCTATGTTATCGGCCGTCATATTGTAAGGCGTATGAGTCGTGTAAACGGACATATCGGCCTTCTTCAGCAGTTCGGCGATGCCTTTCGCATCTTCAATATCAGCTTTTCTGATTTTTACACTCATCGATTTCCTTTTCCAGATTAGTCGATTCTATAGTTTGTATCCGATCTTCCTGAGAAACTCCTTGCGTTTGGACAGGTCGCCTTCGGTCTCGGCCTTTCTGGCGCTGTATCCGTCGATTACGCCCAGGATGCCCCTCCCCTGCTCGCTCTCGGCTATGATCACCTGTGTCGGATTGGCGGTGGCGCAGAAGACATGGCAGACCTCCGGAACCACCTTCACGGTGTTCAGCACGTTCAGGGGGAAGTATCCTTCGCCGAGCATGATGATGAAGGAGTGTCCGGCGCCCAGCAGCAGGGCGTTCTTCTTTGCCATTTTTATCAGTTCCTTTTCGGTTCCCGAGGCGCGCACCAGCGTGGGGCCGCTGGCCTCGCAGAACGCCAGGCCGAACTTGATGCCCGGCACGGCCTGCACCAGCGCTTCGTGTATATCCTCAACACTCTTGATGAAGTGCGTCTGTCCCAGGATAAAATTCATACCCTCCGGTTTGTCGATCTGAACAATCTTAAACTCCATATAACACCTCTCATTGATATGATTGAACGATTATATATTACCACTCCAGCCGGACAGCCGGGTCCAGAGCCACCACGCCGCATAGGCCTTGAGGTTGGCGTTCAGCGGCTGGCTGTGCGCCGAGGAGCACTGGTACCAGTCGACTCCTTCCGTATGCGAGTCCTGCCACTCGACGGCCCAGTTGCCGCCATCGTAATCGCAGCTGTCGGTAACGTACCTGTCGCCGAAGTAGTTGCCGTCCGGATCGTAGCTCTCTATATCCTCGAAGTCGTACAGTACTTTGTTATTCGCGATGCAGTAGTCCCTGATCTGCTGGTTTCGAATGTGCAGGTTGCCTTCGAGCCCGGAGCCGTCGGTGTGGCCCGTCATGTAAGCAAAATGGACACTTGGATAATCATCCTCAAGCCCGCTCATGAGGCTGAGGTAAGTATCGATATCATCGGATGAGACCCCGCTCACCTGTCCGCACCATGACCACATGACCACGTTCGTCGACGGGTGAGAGTCGAGATAGCTCCTCGTGGTCGACTCCCATGCTGTGAAGTTCGGGTTTCCCAGATCGCTGGCATCTCCCAGCCCGCCATCCTTGACCTGCAACGCCCCGCTTGAGCCGTCCTCGTTCCATGCGTACAGGTCGCCGGCGAAGCCAACCAACCCCGTCATTCCCGTGGTTATCTGGCTTCCGTGCGATGTGTGGCCATACGCGATAACGAGGTCGCTCTTGGCCTGCTCTATCCACTCTTGCGGTATGCTGTCGAGATCGGCGCAGCGATGGTCTATGATTATTGATGCAGTCGGGGGTTGGGTAGGTATCGATGGCACTGCGGAATGTGTGTCTTCCGGCGTCACGGTCGGCGTGCTCGCCTGCACGGTCGCGGTCGGCGTCGCTTCCTCGATTACATTCTGACTTTCGTTGGAGCAAGCCGTAATGGAAACGACGCTCATAATTACCAGGACGATAGTGCACAAAATGTTTTTCATAGGATATACCTTTAGTATAGCCATACCATCGGTTCGCTATGGCCGATCGGAAGTCACGTCGATCAGTGGACTACGTAAAACTGATGTTTTGGCAGACTATTTTCTGCCTAAAAGGAAATACAGGATTAAGCCGATTATCGGCAGTATGATAATCAAGACGATCCACAGAATCTTTTTCTCTATTGCATAAGATTTGTTTAAGCAGTCCCAGATCGCAAAGATATCCAGCACCAGAACGATAAGCCCAAAGATTCCACCAAAATAAGGCATATGCCCTCCTTTTTATATTACTAATCGTCATATTTTGACGTTGTAGCCATTAATGTGTTCAGATAGGTTATAACGTAGCACAGTCGATGTCAATAGGATTCCCGGCAGTAGAAAACTCTCCTGCACCTCTTCCCAAGAGTCCTCTCAATCCTCTTCCTTCGACTCATCGCCCAACAGCGCTTTGAGGTTCTCAAAAGGCTTGTACGTGGAGCGCGACTGTCCGCTGGCACCTGGCTGCGGAGCAACATAGCCGTGGCTTTGCAGCATCCTGGTGTGCTCGTTATCGTGGCAGTAGATGCAGAGCAGCTCCCAGTTGCTGCCATCGGGGGGATTATTGAGATGGTCGTTGTCCTTATGATGTACGGTTAGCTCTTTTAGTTGCTTGCCGGAGAACTCGCGGCCGCAGTGAGAGCAGATGTGGGGCAGTATCTTCAGCGCCTGGCCGCGATAGCTCTGGTCCCACTTCACGCGCTCGCGCCGCACCTGCTCGGCGAGCTTGTTCATTTTATCGGAGTCTTTTTTAGCGGGCGACATATATTTCCTGCCGATGATAAATCGTGGGCCGAGCCCACCCTATAGCTCACTTGTTCCTTATCATCTGTGCCTTGATTTCACTTCTAAGTTGTTGAAGTCCCTGTTTAAAGCTTTCTTCATTTAGATCTCTAAGCTCGGGGATGGCTTCGCGAGCATATGTTCTCATGTCTAGCTGAGTCGTATTTTTACGTGTTGCAAGACGCACAAAACTGATATCCGTAATAAGAGTTTTCAACTTATCAAGTAACACTTGTTGTTTTTGTGAAATCTCTTCTCCTAGTTTCCCAATTCGAAGGTTTTCGCGGTCCTTTATTTTTCCTATAGCTTCGCCTCTTAGTGTTTCAAATTGGGTCCACCATTTCTCGTCTTGGTTAAATAACAGGACCTGATTCTTAAAAAACACCGATAATTCAAACTTACAATCTTGACCTATATACGTCTCAAAGTCTTTAATTTTATGTAAAACATCTGAAAGTCTATAGTCTATGGTCGTATCCTCGCCAGATAGCTCATCGTATCGTTCTAACTCATAGATGAAATCGTCTTCTTCCAATTTGCTTACGTTGATAAAAACGACATTTTCATTAAGCACTTTAACCGATTTGATAAAGTCTTCGAGATCACCTTCCATAACCAAATTGATGCCGAATTCTGCTAATGGAGTATCCCAAAGACTGTCTTGAATTACAATGGTATGTAAACCAGCTGATTCAAGTGAAGCTCTGATTTCTTTCAAGTTCATTTAATCAACCCTCTCGTTGCGCTCTTCTGATCGCCTTCAACAGTTCTTCGTCATTCGTCCTGGCAGGCGGCGTGTGAGCGTCCTTCCTGGACTCCTTCTCCACAGCTGCCTCGTGCGCGTCCTTCATATCGTGGAGCACCTTGACAGTATAGGTATCAGGATCGCTATCGATTAACCTATGGTGCTTTTTGCACAGAAGTATCGAATTATAGTAAGTGATGCGCTGGGGGAAAGCATCGACGTATCGTGGATCGTTCGGCGTCTCGCCCACTATGTAGCACTCATCCCCTGTCGCGGTGAGCCTGCCGTCGATGTAGGTAAGGAGCTTGGTGTTACACCTTCTACCGCGACAGGGGATGAG
>JALNZK010000226.1 GCA_023229365.1 Pseudomonadota bacterium
CTACCGCGGACCCGGCCAGACCGTCGGCTACCCGATCGTCGATCTGCACGCGCTGCGACTCGGCGTCGCGCAGTACGTCCATGGCCTCGAGGAGGTGATGATCCGCGCGGCGAGCGCCTTCGGCGTCGAGGCAGGCCGGCGCGAAGGGATCGTGGGCGTCTTCGCGGACGCGGGGCGCGGGCCCAAGATCGGGGCGATCGGCGTGCGCGTGAGCCGCGGGATCGCGTTCCACGGGTTCGCCTTCAACGTCGCCCCGGACCTCGATCACTACCGCTTCATCATTCCGTGCGGCCTCACGGGCATCGGGGTGGCGTCGCTCGCCTCGATCCTCGGCGAGGCGCCGCCGATCCCCGCCGCGTGCGAGGCGCTGATCGCCGCGTTCGCGGAGGTGTTCGGCGTCGGCGTGATCCGATGACCTCCCGCCGCAGCGCGCTCGTGCTCCTCGCCGCCGCGACGTGCCTCTGCGGGCGGGCGACACCCGCCCTCGCGGCCGTCCCGGATCCCGCGCCCGTGCGGACCGCGATCGCGATCGGTGCGGCGCTCTCCGACGACGGGGACGTCGTCTCCGGAAAGGTGCGGATCCGGGTGGTGAACGACACCGGCGAGCCGCTCTCCTCGATCCCTCTGTGGCTGTACGCCAACCGATTCGCGGATCCCGAGGCGCAGGTGACGGATCGCACCTCTCACTGGCTCTACCCGAAGGGCGTCAGCGCGGGCGGGACCGCGATCTCGTCGCCGGCCTGGAACGGGGTGCCGCTCTCAGCCTCCGCCATCCGCTTCGAGCCGACCCCTGCCGCGATCCGCCCCGAGGGCACCGAGCGCGTCCTCGTGCGCGTCATCCTGCCCGAGCCGCTCGCGAAGGGCGCCGAGGGAGAGCTCGCCGTCGCCTTCCGCACGCGAATCCCGGAGCGCCGCGGGCGGTTCGGGCGGTACCGCGGCACGGTGTCGCTCGGCGGCGACTTCTTTCCGCGCCCGCTCCCGGATCTGACCGGTCGCGATCCCTCGCTGCCGCCGCGGCTCGCGGCGTTCTCGGCGCGCCTCTCGATCCCGGGCGGATCGGGCGCTGTGATAGGCGACCAGGTGTTCCCGATCGCAAACGGGCGCCGGACGCTCGAGACCCTCGACCTCCGTGCGGAGTCGTTGCCGATCGTCGTCATGGAGCGGATGGAGATCTCGACCGCGAAGATGCCGTTCGGCGAGGCGGTCTACGTGAGCGCGCGGACGCGCCCTGGCACCTACGCGTGGAGCGACACGCGGACCCCGGAGAATCGCGTCCCGGCCTCCGCCATCCCGGATCTCGGCCGCGTCGACTTCGCAGACCGCGCCTTCGTTGTGCTCGCGAGCTGCGCCGCCGAGCTCCGCGGGATCGCGCCCGAGGCGAGGCTCCCGGCGCGGCTCGTCCTCGTCGAAATCCCGGCGTTCGACAGGCTGGCGCAGTGGAGCCCGGGCCAGCTGCTCGTCTCGGATCGCCTGTTCGGGCTGATCCCGTTCGAGCGCGCGCTCGCGTTCCACGACGCGGCGCTGGCCCAGGAGCTCGGGGCCGCGCTCGCGGCCGAGCTGTCCGCGGGCGAGCCGCCCGAGCTGCGCTTCCTCGCGGCCGAGGTGGTCGGCGCGCGGGTTCGCGAGCTGTACGTCGCGGCGGCCCACGGCAGGGCCGAGTCGCTCAAGGACGTCGTCGGGTTCGCCGCGTTCATCCCGTACGTCGACAACCTCCTGTACGCGCCGGAGGTGCCGTTCCGGGAGGCGTACGCGACCTCGCCCGAGGAGGAGGATCCCCTGCGGGACGCGCCGTGGCTCTTCGCGAACGATCTGCCCCGGGGCCGCCGCGTCCTCGCCAAGCTCGAGGATCTCCTCGGCGCCGACGCCGCGGCCGCGCTCGTCGCCGAATACGCCGAGAGCGACATCGGGTTCGGCGCCCTCCTGCGCGAGCGGCTCGGGGACCGCGCCGCGCGGTTCGAGGCGGACTGGCTCGGCGCCTATCCGAAGCTGAACTACAGGATCACGCGCGTGGCCGACGTCCCGCTCGGCGGCGGCCGCTTCCGCCACGAGGTGGCCGTGGCCCGCGACGGCGCCGAGGCCGTCGAGCCTTTGACCGTCCGGATGGAGGACGACGACGGCGCGCGGAGCGACGCGACATGGGACGGCGCGAACCCGGACACCCCGGCGGTCTGGGAGTCCTCGGCGCCGCTCGACGCCGTGCGGCTCGATCCCGAGGGCAGGCTCGTCGAGTCCGCGGAGCTCACGGACGAGCACCCGCTCGCCGACGACGCGCGGCCCCTTCCGTGGCGGCCGCCGCTGCTCACGCGGCTCCTCTTGTGGGGCGACACAGAGACGTTCGAGCCGAACGTCCAGATCGGGATCGCGTTGCGCCGCCTGTACGACGTGACCAACTCCATCCAGCTCTACGGCAGCTACGCGCCGCGCAGCTACGGCGGCTCGATCGGGTACTACCGGTACTTCGGCAGGAAGCGGACGCTGAACGCCCGCACCTGGTACGTCGGGCCGTCGATCGGCGCGGTGCGTGTCGAGGAGACCGAGACCGCCTCCACCGCCCTGCCGGACGAGTCGCGATTCGCGGCGACGATCGGGACGATCGGCGCGGTGCTCGGCCGCGACGATCGCTCCTACTTCCCGGATCCTCGTTCCGGGATGTCGTTCAACGCGTACCTCGGCTACGGGTTCGGCCGCGCCGACGGCGGCGACTACGTCCACGAGGGCAAGGCGCTGGCGCGCACGTTCTGGCTCCTCTCGCCGCGGCTCGGGCACGTGTTCGCGCTGTACGGCGGCGCCATGGCGATCGTCGGCCGCCCGCCGGCCGCGGAGCTGCCGTCCCTGTCGAACCGGCTCGTCCTGCGCGCGTTCGACATCGACGAGACGTACGGCCGGATCGGCCTGTACGCGGTCGCGGAGTACCGGCACGACCTCATCGAGTTCTCCGGGGGCCGCCTGCCGGCCGCGTCGACCTTCGAGCGGCTCCAGGGCGCGCTGTTCGTCGGCGGCGGGACGACGTCGTCGCCCGCGGGCTACGGCGGCATGTTCACCTCCGACAGGCTCTTCGCGGAGGTCGGGTACGGCCTCCGGCTGCACATGCTCGCCTTCGGCCTGAGCCAGTACCTGATCGCGCTCGACGTCGCCGTGCCGTTCTGGCCGGGGGATCGCACCTACGAGCTCGAGCAGGCCGACGGCGCGATCGAGGAATCCGCGCGCGCGCCGTTCAAGATCGTATTCGGGATCACCCAGACGTACTGAGGCGGAGCCGGAACGGAGGAGGGAACGATGAGCCAGAAACGCCCGCCGTCGCACATCGGGATCGTCGCGTGCAGCGCCGAGGGCGCCGCCCTCTGCTACCGCACGATCTGCGCCGAGGGCGCGGCGATCCTGGGCGACCACGCGCACCCCGAGATCTCCATGCACACGCACCCGCTCTCCGAGTACATGGACTGCATCGACCGCGACGACTGGCGCGGGGTCGCAGAGCTCATGCTGGCGTCGGCCCGGAAGCTCGCCGCCTGCGGCGCAGACTTTTTGCTCACGCCGGACAACACGATCCACCGGGCGTTCGACCTGATGGCTCGGCGTTCGCCGCTGCCGTGGTTGCACATCGCCGAGGAGGTCGCGGACGAGGCCGAGCGGCGCGGCTTCCGCCGCCTCGGCGTGCTCGGGACGAAATACACGATGGAAGGGCCGCTCTACCCGGGGGTGCTCGCGCGCCGCGGCATCGAGCAGCGCACGCCGGACGCCCCCGACCGCGAGGTCGTCCACAGCGTCATCATGGACGAGCTGACCTACGGCGTCGTGCGCCCCGAGAGCCTGAAGGCCTACCGCGCGATCATCGCGCGCCTCGCGGCCACGGGGTGCGACGCGGTCGTGCTCGGCTGCACGGAGATCCCGCTCCTCGTGACCGAGGAGGCGTCGCCGCTGCCGACGCTCGACTCCACCCGCCTCCTCGCCCGCGCCGCCCTGCGCCGCGCGTGCTCCCGCTAGGGCCGCACGCCGGCCGCCGCTTGTCCCGGCGTCAGTAGACGCACGCCCAGCCGTCGCAGGTGCATTGGCAGGTCTCGATCATCGACACGGCGCAGATGAGCCCGACGTGATCGCACGGCTCTTCGTCCACTGGCGCGAGATCCGCGCACAGGTCCGGATCCGGGGTCGGCGGGAGGCAGATGTACGCGTCGCCGGAGAGCTCGCACTCGACCTCGCCACAGCACGGATCGACCTCGCCCGGGGTGCACTCCTTGCACTCCGGCAGGCAGTCCGTGTCGGTGTCGGAATCCGTGTCGGTGTCGGTGTCCGTGTCGGTGTCCGTGTCGGTGTCCGTGTCGGTGTCGGTGTCGGTGTCGGTGTCGGTGTCGGTGTCGGTGTCGGAATCGGTGTCGGTCTCG
>JALNZK010000227.1 GCA_023229365.1 Pseudomonadota bacterium
TGAGACGCATCGACAGAAGAGCCGGATGGTGGAAATCTCCTTGTCCGGATCTGGTGAGGGCCCCGGTCGGGAAACCGGCCGGGGCTACTCGACACCCCAGCCCCTGTTCCCGGCACAACTCAGTCGATCGGGATCGGCGCGATCACCTGCGTCGAGGCGAACATCCACGCGACGAGCAGCGCGCAGAGGACGGCGCCCGCCGTGATCCGCCCGGTCGCCATGTGGAGCCCCGTCGAGAGCGGGACCACCGCGACGAGCACGCCGACGACGTGGAACAGGTTGAACGTGAACAGCACGAACATCCCGCCCGGGCCGACGAGCGGGATCGCGCCCGTCGTGAGCAGCGGCACGTACTGTACGGCGAGGAGGAGGACGAGCGGCGCCGTGACGACGACGAGGTTCCTCGCCGAGGTCGCGGCGAAAGTCCCGAGCCAGGTCGAACGCTGCGCGAGGCCGAGCCGGGCGTGCAGGAAGAGCCCGAGCCCGAAGAAGCCGGCGAGGATGAACGGGAGGTAGCGCAGCGAGAGCGCCGCGCGGTGCGGCGTCAGATCGTTCGCGAACGCGAAGACGAACCGGAAGTCGACGACGAGGGCGGCCTCGAACGCGCTCTCCCACGCGTAGGCGAAGCCGAAAAGCACGAGCGCGAGGGCGGTCGCGCGCGCGAGGAGCGATCCGGAGATCGGGGTCGCCGCGTCCGGGACCGGGCGCCGCCTCGCCCACCGGCGGTAGAGGAGGATCCCGATCGCGTTCGTGACGAAGAACCAGAAGATGGTCACGTTCACGACCATCATCGGGAACGCGCCGTCCACGGGCACGACGTACTTGTGGATCGCGAACACGGTGAGCGCGCACGGCAGGTACAGCCACATGACGAGGCCGTTGACGATCGCGTGGCGCATGAGGCCGCCCCGCGCGATCGGATCGGGCGTGGTCGGAACGCCGCGCAGCGGGGCGAACGGCGGCGCCGCGAGCAGGAGCAGGCCGAGCGGCAGGAGCGACCAGAGGCACGCGAGCATGGAGACGAGCGTCGCCCACTCCTTCCACGGCCAGATCTGATCGTCCGTCGCGGCGGCGTCGCGCGGGACCCCGGGCAGGGCTCGCGCCATCCAGCCGAGCACCTCGGCGACGACGACCTCAGAGTGCGGCTCCCCGATGTGGATGACGTTCGGCACCGCGACCCTCCGCGCGGTCCCGTCCTCGAAGTCGCCGTACGTCTCACCGATCGCGGGGTGCGGCGCGGCGAACGCCCCGCGCGCGGCCTCCGTCCCCATCCACTCCGCCGCGATGTCGCGCGTGCCGGTCATCCGATCACGGAACTCGTCCCAGGCGCCGATGACCATGAGCATGTTTCGTGGGCTCGAGGGCGTCGCCCGCGTGTCGAAGCCGTACCCGAGGAGCGCGATCGCCTGCACCCGGGGATCCGAGAGCGCGATCTCGTAGGAGATCCCGGCGCCCAGGCTGTGGCCGACGAGCGCGATCGCGTCCCGGTCGACGAACGGGAGCGACGAGAGGTGATCGAGCGCGGCCCGCGCGCCGTAGGTCGTGTCGAAGCCCGGGGCTTCCTCGTCCATCCCCGGATCGTCGGAGTTCCCGCGGCCGAGCGTGTCGATCGAGAGCGTCACCGCGCCGCGCCGGGCGAGCTCGATCGCGATGGGGTCCCCGGTCTCCCGGCAGCTCTCGTAGCCGTGGACGAACAGGATGCCGGGCCTGCGGTCGGAGGCCGACGCGCCGTTCGGCCGGAAGAGCTTGGCCGCGACGGTGCGCCCGAGGTCGTCCCGCAGCGCCGTGTCCGTCACCTCCACGTCGCCGAAGGAGCGCTGGATCGCCGACGCGAGGATCGCCCCGGTCGCGGCCACGACGACGAGGGCGGCGAACGCGAGCGCCGCGCCGCGCGCGCCGGGCGGGGGGGGGAGAGGCCGGCTCGTCATGGGGCGAGTATAGCGGATTTCGTCTTGCGCGCGTCCCATTCGGGGCTAAGGTTTTCCCGAAACAGGGGGGCGGACAAGGAGAGAAGCAGATGAAGTCGATTCTTTGGGTGGTGATGACCGTCCTTGCAGGTTCACTCGTCCTGAACGCGTGCGCGAGCACCAGCGACAGCGGGGGCTCGGACAGCGACACGGATTCGGACAGCGACACGGATTCGGACGGCGACACGGATTCGGACAGCGACACGGATTCGGACAGCGACACGGATTCGGACAGCGACACGGATTCGGACACCGACACGGACTCGGACACCGACACGGACTCGGACACCGACACGGACTCGGACACCGACACGGACACCGACACCGATACGGACACGGATACCGACACGGACACCGACACCGATACGGACACGGATACCGACACGGACACGGATGCGGACACGGACGCTGACGGCGGCGTGGACGGCGGCGCGGACGGCGGCGCGGGCGACTGCGACACGGCGCTCGCCGAGGCGGTCGACGACGGCTCGTTCGAGGGCGGCACGCCGAGCGCGGCCTGGACCGAGACGTCGACGGCGTTCGGGACACCCTTGTGCACGGTGGCGTCGTGCGGCTCCGGCGGCGGCACGGGACCGCACACGGGAACCTACTGGGCCTGGTTCGGCGGGACGACCGGCCTGGAGGAGGGCAGCGTCATCCAGGACGTCACGATCGCGGGCGCCCCGGCGACGCTCTCGTTCTACCTCGAGATCCCCTCCACGGAGGACCTCGCGACCGACACGCTGACCGTGTACGTCGACTCCGACCCGGTCTTCGAGATCGACGGCACGGAGAGCGCGGGCTACACCACCTACGCCTACGTCGAGGTCGACCTGAGCGCGTACGCCGACGGGGGCTCGCACGAGCTCGAGTTCGCCTCCTACACGAACAGCACGTCGACCGTGACGAACTTCTTCGTCGACGACGTCAGCGTCCTGAGCTGCGAGGACTGAGACGGGTCGGGTCCGGGCGCGCGCCGCAGCCCCCTGAAATCGAACGGACTTTCCTTTGAAGTCGGCATGGGCTAAACAGATCCTCGCCTCATGAACGACAGGACCAAGGGCGACCGCGTTCCGCGGGTGATCGTGAGCTGGTGGCTCGCCTTGTTTCAGGCGATCCTCACCCCTTACGTCCGGATCAGCGACGACTGGGTCGAGCGCGTGCGCGCGGCTGCGGCGCGCGGGCCGGTGGTGTTCATCCTCCGCAACCGCAGCCTGATCGACTTCCTCTGCCTGCGCGGGCTGTGCAGGCGCCACGGGCTGCCCGAGGTGGGGTTCGTCTCCGGGCTGTCGCCGTTCGTGTTCCTGCCGTGGTGGCGCTGGCTGATCGCCCTGTTCCGGCGGCGCCTGCCGGATCGCTACAAGCGGCGCCTCGTCGACACGTTCCGGGCCGGCGGCAGCGCGGTCGTGTTCCTCAGGCGGCACGACCCGTCCAGCGCGCTCGGCAGCCGGCCGGTCCAGATCGACGGC
Organism: Pseudomonadota bacterium; assembly: GCA_023229365.1. Classification (NCBI taxonomy): domain Bacteria; kingdom Pseudomonadati; phylum Pseudomonadota; species Pseudomonadota bacterium. The sequence goes on from JALNZK010000227.1 coordinate 3,437, forward strand.
GTGCGGCTCGCGGTGGAGGCCCAGGCCGAGATCGGCGGCCCGGTGCTGGCGCTCCCGACCGTCTTCCTCTGGGGCGAGGGCGCCATGAGCCGCCTTCCCCAGAGCTTCGACTTCATGTTCGGCACGAACGAGAACCCGCGGCTCGTGCGGTCCATGTGGCTCCTGATCCGCCGCCGCTCCAAGCAGGGCGCCTGGGTGGGCGATCCGCTCGACCTCGCCGCGATCCGCACCGAGCGCGGGGTCGACGAGCAAGGGCTCGCGGGCGTGATCCGGGCGGGCGTGGGCCGGGGCATCGAGCTGATCCGCCGCAACCGCCTCGGATCGCTCACGAAGCCGTCGAACCGCGTCATGGCTGACGTGCTCGCGAGCGGGCGCCTCCGCGTCGAGCTCGAGGCGATCGCCGCCGACGAGGGGATCCCGTCCGAGGAGATCGGGCCGCGGGCGCGCTCGATCCTCTCCGCCCTCGCGACGGACTTCAGGCCGCGCGTCCTCGCGCTGTTCTCCATGGTCATGGCGTTCGTGTGGAAGGACGCCAACATCATGCTGCCGCACATCGCCGCCGGCGAGAACCTCGCGTTCTGGCCGCTCGGGTGGCTCTTCCGCTCCTCGGGCGCGTTCTTCATCCGCCGCAAGTTCATCAACGACCGCTTCTACGGCGCCGTCGTCAACGCGTACATCCGCCGGCTGATCCAGGAGGGGTACGACATCGAGGTGTTCATCGAGGGTGGGCGCTCGCGGACCGGGAAGCTCCTGCGGCCGAAGCTCGGGATGCTCGAGATGGCGCTCAAGGCGCTCGCCGTGACGCCGCGGCGGGACCTGGGCATCCTGCCG
>JALNZK010000228.1 GCA_023229365.1 Pseudomonadota bacterium
GCGACGAGACGATCGAGCACGCCGCGGGGCGCTGCCACGACGCGCGCGGCGATCTCGCCGAGATCCTCGAGGGCCGCGATCGCGGCGGCGCCGCGGTGCGCTGGGTCGAGACGAAGGCGCGCTCGAACGCGGTCGGCGCCTCGCCCATCGACGTCGCCGAGCCGTTCCGCGAGGGCGTGCTCTTCCGCATCCCGTCGGCCGTCCTGACGAGCGCGACGCTCTCGACGGGCGGGGACTTCAAGTTCCTCCGGTCGCGGCTGGGGATCGACTTCGACGCGGACGAGCTCTCGTGCCCGACCCCGTTCGACTTCGGGCGCCAGGCGCGGCTGTACGTCCCGCGCGACCTCCCGGACCCGCGGGACGAGGAGTTCTTCGACCGCGCCGTCGCCGAGGCGCTCGCGCTGATCCGGTTGACGCGCGGCGGCGCCCTCGTGCTGTCGACCTCGACCCGCGGCATGCACGCCCTGCACCGGGGCTTCGCAGGAGAGGTGCCCGGGCCGCTCTACGTGCAGGGGGACGCGCCGAAGTCGAGCCTGCTCGAGCGGTTCACGGAGGATCCGGCGTCGGTGCTCGTCGCGACGACCAGCTTCTGGCAGGGCGTCGACATCGCCGGCGACGCGCTGCGCCTCGTCGTCATCGACAAGCTCCCGTTCGCCCCGCCCCAGGATCCGATCACGGACGCGCGCATCCGGCGGATCGAGGACGCGGCGGGCTCGCCGTTCACCGACTACCAGCTCCCGCAGGCGGCGCTCGCGCTCAAGCAGGGCTTCGGGCGGCTGATCCGGACGCGCCACGACCGCGGCATCGTCGCCGTCCTGGACACGCGGTTGTGGACGAAAGCGTACGGGCGGGTCTTCTTCGGCTCGCTGCCGCCGTGCCCGGTCGCGACGACCCTCGGGGAGCTCTCCGCGTGGTGGCGGGGCGGCACGGAGGAGGAGGCGCTCGGCTAGCCCTTCTTGTCCCCCTCCGGGCCCTCGTTCACCGACGGGTACTTCATGATCTCCTTGCGGGCGATCTTCCACGCCTTCTGCACGATCCAGGACAGCGAGCGGTCCTGCCGGTTCGCCTCGGCGATGATCTCGTTGAGCATCTCCTCCGGGAAGTAGAGGCTCTGCTTCCTCTTGTCCGAACGGCTGTCCACCTGCTTCTCGTTCTTGCTCATCTCCATGACCCCTCCGTGCTCCCATATGTAGCACTTGAACCTACAAGAGTTACACTATGCCACATCTCGGCAGGGGTCAACGTCCGTTTGCCCGGTCGGACGGCGGGATCAGAACACGCGCTGCGGCACGAACACGATGTCTCCCGGGCGGAGCACGAAGTTGGGCGTGCGCCCCTCGCCGATCGCCTCGACCGGCACGAGGAACTGCTTCTCGGCGCCGTTGATCACGCGCGTCACCGTCACGTCGTTCATCTTGGCCATCGGGGTGAAGCCGCCGGCGATGGAGATCGCCTCGACGATGCTCATCCCGTCGGCGTACTGGAACGTCCCGGGCTTGTTGACCTGCCCGAACACCGAGATCTTCTTGCTCGTGTACTCCTTGACGAAGACCGAGACGTTCGGGCTCTTGAGGAACTCCCCGTTCACGAGCCCGTCGGCGATCAGCCGCGTGACCTCGGTCGGCGTCATGCCCTGCACCGAGATCGTGCCCAGCAGCGGGTAGTCGATGCTGCCGTCCGAGGCGATGCGGTAGGTGCCGGTCAGCCCCTCCTCCCCGTACACGCGGACGTCGAAGACGTCGCCCGGGCCGAGCGTCGTGTCGGTCGGCGCCTCGTCGGGCCTGACCACGGGCGTCGTCGGGCGCACGCCGCTGCACGCCGCCGTGGCCGTCGCCGCCGCGAGCAAAACCGCCGCCGCGACGCGAACCCTCATTTCAGTAGAAGCCCTTGACCCCGAGGAACCCTTCGAATTTGTGGAACGAGGACTCGACGAACTGCGCCTCGTTGCCAGCCGTGGTCGGATCGTCGGGGTAGTTGTAGCCGAACTCCGTCACGTCGCCCGCGTAACGGGCCGAGGCGATGATCGACAGCCACGCCGTCATGCGGTACTCGAGCGTCAGCGTTGCGCCGATCCAGATGTCGACGCGGTCGGCGGTGTTGGGGGTCGCCCCGCCAACCGGCGCGGGCTGGTTGTACGTGGCGTACTGCCGGCCCGACACATCGCCCCGCAGCGTCGCGAGGAACACGCCGCCGAACAGCTGCGCGTACGAGACGTAGCCGCCGTTCTTGACGTAGTAGTTCGCGTAGTACGAGTCCACGAAGTCCCGCTCGCCGCCGACGCGGATGGTGGACACCGGCGTCGCGTAGAACATCAGCTCCGCCTGGGCGATGATGCCCGAGAAATTGGGGCCGCGCACGTAGTTGCTCACGCCGTACCCGGCGAGGAGCAGCAGGCCGAACTTGTTGGCGAGGAGGCCCTGCAGACCGAACAGAGACCGCACCGGGTAGGACGTCTCCTTGACCGAGTCGTCGCCCATGTAGAGGGTCGGGGTGAAGCGGATCCGGGACACGAGCGCGGTCTTCGGGAAGATCTTCCACGTGGTGAGCACGCGCACGTCGTGGGCGTGCCTGTTCGACTGCTCCGCCATCGTGTCGTCCTCGAAGAACATGAGCTGGAGCCGGTAGCCGGTCTCGATCGTGAGCGTGCCGCCGCCCGGGCGGATGCGCAGGCCGACGCCCGGGCTGAGATCGTGCCGGGCGCGCCCGGCGTCGTCGGAGGACTCGTACGCCTGCTGCGTGCGCAGGTACCCCAGATCCGCCAGGAAGCTGACCTTCCCCTCGGGAAACACGACGAGCTTGAGCCTGGTGTCGACCCCCAGCGCGTTCGCGCCGTTGATCTCGTTGACCGCGTCCTCGTCGGCGTCCCCGACCGGGAAGTGGTGATCGTAGTAGGTCGCGACACCGAGGTTGAACTGAGCCTTCGGCGCCGCGGTCCCGGCACCCTGCGGCCCCTGCTGTGCCGCCGTGCGGCGCGGCGTGCCGAGGTCGACGTACGGCGTGATGCGGAGGCGGACGGACTGGTCCTGGTTCTCCGACTCGTACAGGGAGTTGGTGTCGTACCCGGCCTCGAGCCCGAGGCCGAGGTGCAGCACGAGGGAGTCGCCGACCTGGATCCCCTTCCCCTCGGTCGATTGCCGGTCCTGGAGCCACTCCTGGGCGCCGGCCCCCGACGCGACGAGGAGCAACGATGTCGCCAACAGGCCAGCTGCGAATCCACGCATCAACTCACGCCTATCCGATACTCTCGTTGTATTCGATCCGCGATTGTCGACTCGCCCCAATAGTCATTCGCCCAGCAACAAGGCGCTCAGTAGTATCCGCTCGCGTGTATCGGTTGGTCGATGGCGATCGGAAAGTCCGTCGGCTCGGTCGGGTCTTCATCTGTGACGTCGTCGTCGATGGTGAGTATCGTCTCCGACTCGCCGACGACCACGTCCCCCTCCCCGATACAGTTCTCGGCCTCGGCCATCAGGCTCTGCACCCGCGAGATGTAGATCTTGAGAACCGTGAACTGCTGTTCGGCGCCCGACGTGTCGCCCTTCGACGACGCCTCGTCGAACAGCATCTTGCGCTCCTCGATGCCCTGGATGTTGACCTCCAGCTGCGTGAGCTTGTCCTCCAGGCAGGAGATCTTGATCGAGTCCTTCTCTTTTCTGGCCTGCTCGAGCATCGAAAGGACGCGCCTGTAGGCCTGCTGGGCCGCGCCCGCCTGCTCGCCGACCCACGCGATCTTCTGCGCTTGCGTCATCCGCTCTTCGCCCGCGGTGTCTTTCTCCTCGAACCACGCGTCGTCGGAGGCAGGCGTGGCCTTCTGCGCGGAGACATCGCTCAGCGCGACGGACAAGAACGCTGCGGTCACGACCCCTGCGGTGCGAAATCTCTTGGGAAGGCCGGTCATCCGTATAACTCCTCGTTGAAAACGTTTGTCCTTCTACACATCAGCTCAAGTTGCCGATCCTGGCACAAACGTTCAAACGAACAAACCAAGAACAATTACAACCACAACGGTCCGTTGTCCACTTGAAATCGCAGACTCCTAGGAGCCTGTTGCGCATAGACGCTCCGCAAGATCGACAAGCCTGAAGCCGAGTGCGAAGATCTCGGCATGACGAAGAGTTATCGGGAGTGGACGCCGACGCAGCGGTACCTGCTGCCGCCGTCGC
>JALNZK010000229.1 GCA_023229365.1 Pseudomonadota bacterium
CACGATCATGGGGCCCGCCTGGACCACGTCCGTCGCCACGACCGTGATGAACCCGCCGATCATGCAGTAGAACACGACGACGAGCGATCCGATGACGACGCCCCAGAACTGCGGGATGCCGAACGTGTTGTAGAGCACCTTGCCGCCACCGTAGAACTGCGCCTCGATGTAGAAGAGCAGGAAGAAGATGATCACGAGCGACGCGAGGCTGCTGATCGCCTTCTCGGCGCCCGGGAAACGGCGCGAGATGAGGCTCGTGATCGTGAGCGCGCCGGTCGCCTCCGCGGACGCCCGCAGCCGGTTGCCCATGACGAACCAGATGAACAGGATGCCGAGCACGCAGCCGAGCGCCTCCCACAGGGCCTTCATCCCGACCAGGTACGCCTCGCCGGTCAGGCCGAGGATCAGCCACGCCGACTCGCCGGTCGCGCGCTCGGAGAGCGCCATGGCGACGCCGCCGACCCGCCTGCCGCCGGCGATGTAGTCGGCGGAGCTCTTGGACATCCGCGCCGTCCAGACGGTGATGCCGACCAGGAGGGCCAGGTAGGCGACGAAGACGATGATCATGGGGCGGTTATAGCCGAGACCCGGCGGGCGGGGGAAGGGGGAGGCGTGGGGCGGGGAGGGGGCGCTCCATTCGCCCACCCGAAAACGCGCACTTTTTTCCCTCCCTGTTCACTTTTTCGTCAACCTCCGCCCGGATCGTCCGATCTCGATAGCGTTGCCTCGGTCCAGATCAGATGAACGCCAGCCTCGCTTTCAGCCGCGCCCACGAGGAGCGCGGTCAGGATTCTCCTGCGCGACAAGTCGCTTCGGAGACAAGCCCGGTGGGCTTCTCGTTTCGACAGCCTGGAGGGCTTCGTCATCCTGGCCGCGGCCCTGGTGGCCGCGGTCCTTGTCCTTGGACAGCGTGAGCTTGTTCTCCGATCGAGTGTAGCGGACCGAAGATCTGCGATTCAGGTTTGCTGCGCCACGGCGCACGAGGCGGCGCCACACAAGCACCGATGAGGAGGACGAGATGAAGAACACGCAAGACCCGCTGGATCTGCTGCCCGCGCTCGAGGAGCGCCCGGGACCGCGCAAGGACGCCTCCACTGCGCGACAGGAGGCTCGGCCGCCACGATAGGATGTCCTGTCGCCGCGAGAGGGCAGACCGCCCGCGCGAGAGGGATCGAATCAACCGCGTCGGGACGACGTCGAAAACATGGAGAACGTGGGGGACGCGCCGTACGAGGTGGCGCGGGCGCGCGAGATTCAGTAGATTAGATCGAAACGACTACGAGGCGACTGCGGACGATGGCGCACTGCATCCACTGCGACGAAGAGCACGGCGACGGCGTCGACTTCTGCCCGAAGACGGGCCGCCCGATCACCGACGTCATGCAGCGGTTGCTCGGCCGCACGATCGCGGGCCGCTACAAGCTCGTGAGGTGCATCGGCCAGGGAGGCATGGGCACGATCTTCGAGGCCGAGCACACGCTCATCGGCTCGAAGGTCGCGGTCAAGCTGCTCCACGAGGCGTTCGCCGCGCAGCGCGAGCCGGTGCAGCGGCTGTACCGCGAGGCGCGGGCCACCGGCGCCATCGGCCACCCGAACATCATCAAGGTCCACGACGTCGGCGAGACGAGCGAGGGCGTGCCGTTCCTCGTCATGGAGCTGCTCGAGGGCATCTCGCTCGGCGAGCACATCGAGCGCCACGGGCCGCAGCCGATCTGGTTCACGCTCGACGTCGCCGAGCAGATGCTCTCCGCGCTGCACGCGGCGCACGAGGCGGGCATCATCCACCGCGATCTGAAGAGCGACAACGTCTTCCTCCTCAGGGACGAGGACGGCGCGATGAGGATCAAGCTCCTCGACTTCGGGATCTCGAAGTTCATAGATCCCGAGCTCGAGAACATGCGGCTGACGCAGACGGGGTCGGTGCTCGGCACGCCGTACTACATGTCGCCCGAGCAGGCGTCAGGCAAGAAGGACCTCGACCGGCGCATCGACATCTACTCGGCGGGCGTGATCCTGTACGAGTGCCTCGTCGGCGCGATCCCGCACTCGGCGTCGAACTACAACGCGCTGCTCATCCAGATCATCACGCAGGACGTGAGGTCGTTCCGCAACGTCCGGCCGGACGTGCCGGAGAGGCTGGAGACGATTGTCCTGCGCGCGCTCGCGCGGCGTCGGGACGACAGGTGGTCCACGGCGATGGAGCTCCTCGAGGCGATCGTGGCGCTGCGGAGATCGCTGCCGTACGACGTGCTCCACGGCGCGCCGATCGTGAACCGTCAGGAGCCGCGGATCGACCGCGACTCGAACACGATGGACTTGGGCGACGTGCTGTACCAGTCCAAGGTCGAGACGCCGCTCGCGTTCGAGAACGAGGGTCCCCGCGAGGCGCGCCGCAGATCGCGGCGTCGCGTCGCCCTCGGCGTCGCCGCCTCGCTCCTGCTCGTGATCGCGGCGGGGACGGCGGTGTTCCTCGGCATGGGGGACGACGCGCCGGTCGCGGCGCCGAGGCCGGCCCCGATCCTGCCCGCGGCCGATCCGGGCGACGACTCCGCGAAGGCGGCCGTGCCGGCGTCCGGCGTCCGGGTGGTCGTCGAGCGGAGCCCCGCGGAGGCCGAGGTCACGTTGGCGGGCGAGCGGGTGCCGGCGGACGGCCTCGAGGTCCCGCGCGGCGAGGGGAAGCTCGAGCTGAAGGCCAGCGCGCCGGGGTACGTCGAGCAGCGCGCCGAGATCGTGCCGGATCGGGACAGGAAGATCGTCGTGACGCTCGAGCCGGCGGCCGCGCCGGAGCCGGCGGCGAAGGCGGGCGCGTCCAAGGGATCGACGAAGGCCGGGAAGGCCAAGGCGGGCGGGGCCGGGAAGAAGCCGGACCCCGGGAAGACCGGCGGCGACGGGATGGCGCCGGCGTCGGTCGAGAAGAAGCCGGGCAAGGGCGAGCCGAAGGGTTTGGACACCCCGATGGACAACCCATTCTGATATTGTAACAATCGTGCCGAACCGGGTCGGAAAGGGGACGCGCGTGCCCGCAAACTCGAGCCGCATACTGCGCACAGTCGCCGCCGCTGCGGTCGCGGCGTCGCTCTTCGCGACGGGCGCGGCCGCCATGGCGCAGGGCGACGACATGGGAAGCGCCAAGGAGGCGTTCTCGCGCGGCCAGGCCGCGTTCGACGCCGGCCGTTACGAGGAGGCGCAGGCGGCGTTCGAGGAGTCGCTCGCGGCGTTCCCGCACTACAGGACGCTGTTCAACATCGCGCTGTGCGAGGAGAAGCTCGGCGACGTCCGCGGCGCCGTCGCGATGTACCAGCGGTACGTCGACTGGCCGTCGGAGGTGCCGAACCGCGAGGAGATCGCGGAGAAGCTCGCGCAGCTCCGGGCGACGCTGCCGCCGGAGCCGGAGCCGCCGGAGCCGCCGGACGAGGAGCGGGACGAGCCTGAGCCGCCGGTCGCGCCGGTCGCCCCGAAAGACGAGCCGGGGCCGGACCTCCGGATTCCGGGCTGGATCTCGGTCGGCACGGGCGCGGCGGGGATCGTCGTCGGCGCGGTGTTCCTCGGGCTCGCGGCGAAGAAGGACAAGGAGATGGAGGCGATCGACGGTGAGGCGTACGACCCGTCCGTGCACGACGCGCTCCTCGAGGACGGGAGGCGGTACGAGAAGGCCGGATGGATCGTCGGCGGGATCGGCGTCCTCGCCGCGGCGGTCGGCGCCGTGCTCCTCGTGGCTTCCGACGATGGATCCGGGGACGACGCGCGCCCCGAGATCGCGCCTGCGATCGGCCCGGAGGCCGTCGCAGCGACCGTGCGGTGGAGCTTCTGATGCGGCGGGGATTGTGGACGAGGCGGATCATCGTCGCGGCGGCCGTCGCGGCGTTCGCGGCGGCGGGGTGCATCGACTTCGGGTGGCGGAGCGGGCAGTTCACCTGCGACGGGGAAGACCAGTGTCCGTCCGGTTTCCACTGCGAAGACGGCTGGTGCGTCGAGGGGCCGGGAGGCGGCGACACGGACACGGATACGGACACCGACACCGACACCGATACTGACACGGATGTCGATACCGATACGGACATCGACACCGACACCGACACGGATACGGACACGGATACGGAT
>JALNZK010000230.1 GCA_023229365.1 Pseudomonadota bacterium
CGCGGCGTGCTCATTCCGAGGAAGACGATCCGGAAACCGCCGAGGGCGAGGAAGACGGCGGCCATGTGCAGCCCGAGGGTGTGCCGCTCACCTTCGAGGTTGGCGAGGATCACCTGCGGGCCGCTCGCCGACTGCGCGAGGGGGTGCCACTGCCCGATCAGGAACGCCTCGAGCACCTCGGCGGCGAAGTGCTCGTGCGCCACCGTGAGGGCGCCCGAGGCCCAGCCGTCGCCGACGGAGGTGAGGAACGGCACCGCGAGCCGGCTCACGAACTCGCGCGCGCCGTGCCGGGCCCAGGCCGCCCGGACGCGCTGCTCGAGGTCGCTCGCGTCCAGGCGCGTCACGCAGTCGAACCAGCCCTCCGCCTCGGAGAGCGCCGCGGAGTCGCCCAGGCGATCGATCTCGCGCAAGACGACGTGGTCCGAATCCTGTACGCCGCCGTCCGAGATCGCCATCGCGAGATCGTTCTCGGACGCGAGCAACGCGAACGACGGCCGGTAGCCGAGATCCAGCGCGCGCTTGATCCGCTTGAGCCGCGTGACGATCGGCAGGGGGTACCGCCTGTGGCCCGACTCGAGGCGGGCCGGGGCGGGGAACCCGTAGCGCCGCTCCCAGTTGCGCAGCGTCTCCACGGGGATGCCGCTCAGGCGGGCGAGCGCGCCGATGCTCAGGAGCGCGGTCTCTTTGTTTTTCTCGTTCATTCGGTTCGGCCTCCTGTCTAGCACACCCGCGAAATCTATTCAAAAGGTAATACATGACTAGAAAAAAGTCAACATCGTGTTGACTATAGCTATTCAATAGTTAATCAGTTGGGTAGGCAACGAAACGCGGCGAGAGGCGTCCGCGGGCGACAGGAGAAAAAGAAATGTCAAACGACTCGAACGGTCTCGTAGGAAAGCTTCTCGGCCTGCCGATCTTCGAGACGGAGTGGGTGCTCTGGCTCCTCATGGCGCTCTCCGTGATCTCGATAGGGGTCATGATCGAACGCTACATCTTCTATAGGCGCCACCGGGTGGACGTCCGCGCGGTCCAGGGCGAGCTGTCGAGCCACCTCGACCGCGGCGACTTCGAAGGCGCGGCGCGGCTCCTCGCGGCCCACGACAGCCTCGAGACGAACGTCGTGCTGTACGGCCTCAAGAGCCACGAGCTCGGGCCCGAGTCGGTCGAGCAGCTCGTGGCCGGCGCGGCGCGCGTCGAGCAGGCGCGGTTCGAGAGGCGGCTGCCGTTCCTCGCGACGATCGCGAGCAACGCGCCGTTTATCGGCCTCTTCGGCACCGTCCTCGGCATCATCCGGGCGTTCCGCGATCTCGTCGGCAACATGAGCGAGGCGAGCGACGCGGTGATGGCCGGCATCGCCGAGGCGCTGATCGCGACCGCGGTCGGCCTGCTCGTCGCGATCCCGGCGGTCGTCGCCTTCAACGTCTTCAAGTCGAAGGTCAAGGCGCTCGCCGGGAACACCAACCTGCTCGCGGCGACGCTCCTCGCGAGGCTGAAGGCCGTCGAGCCGGCCGCGGATGCCGCGCAGCTCGTCCCGCTGCGCAGAGGGGAGGCGTGAGCCATGGCCGCCATGAACCAGAACGACGACGAAGACGTGATCGGCTCGATCAACATCATCCCGTTCGTCGACATCGTGCTCGTGCTGCTCGTGATCTTCATGGTGACCTCCACGGTCATCGTGAAGGCGGCGATCAAGGTCGACCTGCCGAAGGCCGCGAACGCCGGCACGGCGGTCGAGGACACGCTGAACCTCGTCGTCACGAAGGAGCGGGCGCTCGTGCTCGACGGCGAGCCGACGACGTTCGCCGCCGCGTCCGACACGATCCGGGCGCGCGCCGCAACGAACCCCGAGCTGCAGGCGGTCATCTCCGCGGACAAACGGCTCGCCTACGGTGACGTCGTCGACGTGATCGACATGGTCAAGGCGGGAGGCGTGGCCTCGTTCGCGCTCAACATCGAGCGCCGGGTCGCCGGGAAGTAGGGAGGGGAGCATGACCTCGAGCGCGCCCAGGATCGAGCCGTCGAGCGAGGCAGTCGCCGCGCCGCGCCGCGCCGGGTATGCGGAGCGCAAGGCGGCGGCCCGGCGTTTCGCGGCCGCGAGGCTCTCTCGGATCGTCGCGGTGCCGGTGGGCGCCGAGCTGCGCGCGTCGGACCCGCTCGGCCGGGATCCGCGCGCCTCTGGGGTGAGACGGGCGGCGCTGATCGTGGCCGCGGGCGCGATCGCGCACGCCGTCGTCGCCGCCGCGCTCGTCGTCGCCGGCGGGCTCGACGCACCGAGGCCGGCGGGGCCGAGGCCGGAGCGCGTCGTCGTGCGGGTGGTCGAGCCGGTGCCCGCCGCCCCGCTCCCCGAGCCCGAGCCGGCGCTGCGGGTCGAGCCGCCGCCCGAGCCGAAGCCGGAGCAGAAGCGGATCGCGCGTCCCGTCGCGCCGGCCCCGATCCCCCCGGATCCGATCGAGCCCAGGCCGCCCGTCGAGCAGCAGTCGCCGCCGCGGCGGGTCGTCGGCCTGAGCCTCGAGTCGACCGTGACCGCGGGCAGGGGCCCGGCGTTCGCGGTCGGCAACACGCGGATGGGCGATACCGGAAAGGTCGCGGCCGAGCCGAAGGAAGTGCGCCCGATAGGCGGCGCGCCTTCCGCGGCGAAGGGATCCAACGCCGCCGCGGACTTCGTGCCCACGGGCGGCGCCGCGGTCGTGAAGCCCCGGCGCCTGGCCGAGCCGAAGCTCGGCTACCCCCCCGCGCTCAAGGCGCAGGGGATCGAGGGCGACGTCGCGGTGCTCATCCGCATCGGCGCGGACGGCGCGGTGGGCGACGTCCGCATCGTGAAGAGCTCCGGCGTGCGGGAGCTCGACGCGGCGGCGCGCGCGGCGGCCGAGCGCGAGCGGTTCGCGCCCGCGACCCGCGACGGCGCGCCCATCGAGTACACGCTCAAGTACACGTACCGGTTCCGGATCGTGGAGGGATGAAGGAGGACGCCATGAGGAGAGCCATGCCATTGCTGCTCGTCGCCGCGGCGGTCGCCGCCGGCTGCGGCAAGGAGTTCGCCCCTTTCAACGAGCTCGACAAGCTGCGCGTGCTCGCCGTGCGCGCCGAGCCGCCGGAGATCGCGCCCGGGGAGGCCGCGGCCATCGACGCGCTCGTGTTCGAGCCGGACGGCGACGAGGTCGCCTACTCGTGGTCGTGGTGCCCGTTCACCCTGGGCGCGCTCGACGGCTACGAGTGCGCCGTCACCGAGCAGGAGCTCGCGGAGGCGATCGAGGCGGTCGCGCCGGGCGCGGGATCGTTCGTGCCGTCGTTCGATCTCGGCGACGGTCCGAGCGCGGCGTTCGCGAACCTCGTCCCCCCGGCGGCGCTCGACGCGCTGTGCGAGGCGATCGCCTCCGACAGCGCCCCGGCGTTCGTCGACCTGCCGGAGTGCGGCGACCGGCTCGTCGTCACCATCCGCCTCGACGTCGCCGCCGGCGGCGAGACCGCGACCGCGGTCAAGGAGCTCCCGCTCCTGTTCGAGGCGCCCGCCGAGCCGAACGCGAACCCGGCGATCGGCGAGATCTTCGCCGCGCCCGCGGCGGACGGCGCGGATCCGCTGGTCGCCGGCGCGCCGCTCGAGTTCGAACCGCAGTCCGCGCTGCGCGCCGAGACCCTGTACGACCTCGGCGCCGACGTCGAGGACGCCGCCTCGCAGCTCTTCACGCCCGCGGCCACGGACGACGACCCGGATCCCGAGCCGCGCCGCGAGACGCTCTTCATGACCTGGTTCGTGACCGGCGGCGAGACCGACTCCATGCGGACCGGCTTCATCGAGGACGACGCCGACATGGACGACCTCGTCCACAACGGCTGGCGCACGCCCGAGCTCGTCGAGAGCGGCGGCGAGGCGCAGCTCTTCCTCGTGCTCCAGGACGAGCGCGGGGGTGTCGGCTGGACGGCGCGCAGCGTCGCGCTGGAGGAGGAGTGAGCCATGTCGCGCGCACCCCAGATCATCGTCGCGGCGCTCGCGCTCGGGATCGCGGCGCTCCCGCGGGCGGCGGCCGCCGAGGAGCCGGCGCCGTTCACGCCGCCCGTGCTGCTCGAGCCGGC
>JALNZK010000231.1 GCA_023229365.1 Pseudomonadota bacterium
GCCGCGGCGAAGAGGGGCGAGACGGACTGCGTCCTGCTCTGGGCCGAGATACCCTGACCCTCGAACGACACTCCGGGATCTGCGGTTGAATCGAGAGCGTCATCTCCGCTCGACAATCACATCAAGGACGCGAACCGAATAACCGCCTCACCCGGTGCCCGATCCCTCTCCCCCCGCTCCGTAGATCGTCCAGAGGAGCCCCTTGTGCCGGCGGCGCAGCCGCTCGAGGTAGCGCGGGTTGTAGCGCCGGCCAAGCCCCGGGCTGATCCAGTTCGGCCGCTCGTCGACGAGCCTCGCGACCGTCTCGACGACCGTGCCCGCCACCGCCTCCTCGAGGAAGAACGTCGGCTCGAGGAGCGCCGTCGGGTCCGCCGAGGCCGCGCCCTCCCCTCCGCCGCCCGCGCGCCACAGGGGCGTGCCCGGGAAGACGCGCAGCCCGATCATCGCGATCACCGCGGTAGGCTGAAGCGCGTCCATGCGCTCGGTCGACTCCCGCAGCGTCGCCTCGGTCTCGCCAGGGCAGCCGAAGATCAGGTTGTGGCACTGCTTGATCCCGGCCTCGGAGAGCCGCCGCGAGTACTCGATCGCCTCGGCCGCGGTGAAACCCTTGGCGAGCCGCTCGAGCACCGGATCGCTCAGGGAGTCGGTCCCCAGCTCCACGGCGTCGCACCCCGCGCGCTGGAGCAGCGCGGGCAGCTCGGGCAGGTCGCCGCTCGGCACGAAGTAGCCGGTGAACGAGATCTTGAGATCGCGCCGCAGGATCTCCTCGCAGATCGCCGCGGCGTGGGACTCGGGCCGGTTGAACACGGCGTCGACGACGAACACGTGGCCGATGCCGGACGCCCGGATCGCCGCGAGCTCGTCGACGACCGCGCCGGGCTCGACCGCGCGGATGCACTTCCCCTCGAGCAGCGGGTAGGTGCAGTACACACACTCGAGCGCGCAGCCGCGCTTGGTCTGCACGTTCGCGAGCCCGCCGTTCTGGTAGTACCAGGCGGCGTCGAACAGGTCGCGGTCCGGGACGACGAAGGGCGGCGCGAGGCGCGCTGCGGATACGATCCGCGGCAGTTTCTCGCCGCGTGCGATCCGCGCGAGGAGGTCGACCGCGGCCACCTCGCCCTCCCCGACCGCGCCCGCGTCCGCGCCGAGGTACGCGAGGAACGCCTCGGGCATGAGCGAGAACGCCGAGCCGCCGAGGACGAAGGGCGCGCGCGTCTTGTCCCGGACGACCCGCGCGAGCTCGAGGTGATCCTCGAAGTGCCGGCTCGGGCTCGGGAACGCGGCGTTGTCGATGTTCCGGATCGAGAGGAGCACCGCCTCGGGCGCGCCCTCGTCGAGCGCCGTCGCGAGCGCGGCGGCCGGATCGGCGTGCCGGAGCGCGTCGAACCAGCGCACGTCGTGCCCCGCGCGCCGCAGCGCGGTCCCGACCATCGCCGGGCCGAGCGGGTAGACCGGATCCGGCATCCGCGCCCGCGAGCCGCTGACGAGGAGGATACGCATGCCCACTACCCTTTCGCCCCGAGCGCGTCGAGGAGCTTCCGCCTGTCGATCTTGCCGCCCGGGTTCAGCGGGAACGCCGGGACGACGTGCACGGCGCGCGGCACCTTGTGATCCGCGAGCCGCGCCCGGACGAACGCCTTGACGGAGCCGGCGGTCACGACGCCCTCCTCCGCCTCGACGAACGCGACGAGCCGCGACTCGCCGCGCACCTCCTCGACCGCGACCGCCGCGGCGCGGACCTGCGGGCACGCCTCGATCACCGCCCGGATCTCGTCGAGCGACACGCGCCGCCCGCCGATCTTGACGATGTCGTCGGCGCGCCCGTCGAGCACGAACCCCTCGCCCGCGGGCCGCACGAGATCGCCGATGCGGTAGAACCCTCCCGGCGCGGCGGCGGAGCGCGGCACGGACGCCGACCGCACCTCGAGGTGCCCGTCCCCCGACACCCGCCACTCCACGTGCGGCTGCAGGCGCCACGGCCCGTCGTCGCGCCGGTACGCCACGCCCCCGGCCTCGGTCGAGCCGTAGATGTCGGTGACGTCCCGGCCGGTCAGCTCGAGGAGCCGCCGTCGCAGATCGGCCGGCAGCGGCGCGCCCGACGAGCAGAACCGGCACGATTCGGGCAGGGCGAGCGGCCCGCGCTCCTCGAGCAGGCGGACCATCACCCGCAGGATCGCCGGCACCACGGCGACGACGTCGAGGAGCCCCGCCGCCGCGCGGTCGAGGACGATCTTGGGCGAGATCCCGGCCGTCAGATCGCAGAGGCCGCCGCCGCGGATCGGCGTCATGAACGACACGTTGAAGCCGAAGATGTGGCACCAGGGCACGAGCGTCGCGGCCCGCAGCGGCGCCCCGAGCTCCCCCTCGAGGAACCGCCGCTCCACGTCGAGCTGCTCGAAGCTCTTCGGCACGATCGCGGGCTCACCGGTGGAGCCCGAGGTGTAGGTGCAGGATCGGCGCGTCGTCCGCCACCGCGGGCGCTTCCCCATCGAAACGCCCTCGCGCGCCGCTCGGCGACACGACCGGGATCCCTGCGGCGAAGCCGTCCGACGCCGCTCCTAGGGCGCGGATCACGGCGCGCGCCCCCGTGGTCCTCACCGCGCGGTCGAGCTCGTGCCGGACGAGCGGATCGAGGAGCACGGGCGTCGAACCGGCGAGCCACGCCCCCACGAGCCCGGCGAGGAAACCCGCGCCGCTGTCCAGGCTGATCACGACCGGCGCCCCCGCGGCCCCGGCCGCGCGCAGCTCGAGCGCCACGTGCGCCGCCTCGGCGAGCGCGTCACGACGCGTGAGCGCACCGGCCTGCGTCACGACGACCGGCGCGTCCGGCGCGGCCTCGAGCCCGAGCAGGGAGAGCGGGTTCATCGGCTACATCCCCATGCCGCCGTTGACCGGGATCACCTGGCCGGTCACGTACGACGCGTCCGCGGAGAGGAGGAACGAAACGGCGCCCGCGACCTCGTCGCCGGTCCCCAAGCGGCCGAGCGGGATGAGCGGCTTGAGCTTCTCGGGATCGAGGCCCGCGGCCATGCCGACGTCGAGCGGCCCGGGCGACACCGCGTTCACGAGCACGTTCCAGCGCGCCATTTCGAGCGCCAGCGCCTTGGTCGCGCCGATGAGCCCCGCCTTGGACGCCGCGTACGCCACCTGGCCGACGTTGCCGCGCTCCCCGGCGAGCGACGCGATGTTGACGACGCGCCCCTTGCGCTGCGCCATCATCCCCTTGAGGCAGGCCCGCGTGACGAAGAAGAACCCGTCGAGGTTGACGGAGAGCACGCGGCGCCAGTCCTCGGCGGAGAGCATCGCGAGGTAGCCGTTCGCCGTGGCGCCGGCGTTGTTGACGAGCGCCTCGACCGGGCCGTGCTCGTTGATGAGCGGCAGGAGGTTCGCCGCGACGTCGTCCTCGCGCGACACGTCGAACCGGACCAGGCGGCCCTTCCCCCCCCGCGCCTCGATCTCCGCGATCAGCGCCCGCGCCTCGCCCTCGGACTCCCTGTAGTGCGCCCAGATCTCGTGGCCGTCCGCCGCGAGCCGCTTCGCTATCGCGCGGCCGAGTCCGCGGCCCGCCCCCGTTACGAGTGTCCTCACGACCGTACCGCTCTCCCGCCCCGAAGCCAGAGGCCGAGGCTGTTGCCATGCGAGCGCTATGGTGCTACTTATCTGACCCCTAAAAGTCAATCCGGCGCGTCCCTTGAAGCACGTCGCAGCGGAGTTCGGAACATGAGCGATCTGAAGACGCAGTTGAAGGAGATCATCATCAAGGCGGCAACCTGGAGGACGTCACGCCCGCCGATATCGACGAGGCGCAGCCCCTGTTCGTCGAGGGGCTCGGCCTCGACTCGATCGACGCGCTCGAGCTGTCGGTCGCGCTCGAGGCCAACTACGGAATCAACATTTCGGACACGGAGACCGCGCGCGCGGCGTTCGCGTCCATCGATGCTCTCGCCGAGTTCGTAGCCGAGCATCGCTCGAAGTGATCCGCCCGAGCCCATGGGCCGCATCTTCGACGCCGTCGTCCTCGCCCTGTACCCGCCGATCGTGCTCCTGGGCCTGACCTACCTC
>JALNZK010000232.1 GCA_023229365.1 Pseudomonadota bacterium
CATTGTAGATCACAGCGCGAGAAAGATTGGAACGGGGGATCTCCGCCACGATCCGATCCACCTTCACTTTTTTCGAAACCGCAGCCGACCGGCTGCTTCACGTCGGGATGGCCGCTAAACAGTTACCATTTTTCAGGGCGTTCCTTCGAGGCTTCGCCGCCGACTTCAATCCACGGTCCAGCAGTAGTCCGGCAGCTCGCCCTCGCACGGCTCGTTCCAGTCTCCCGAGCATGCGGCGTCGATGTCGGCAAACACGCTCGACACGAGGGCGATGTCGTTCACGGTCTCGGCGCGGTTGAATCCCGCGAAGCAGAGCGCCTCCGCGTCCGAGGTCGTGATCACGTTCCTGGGATAGAGGTCGGTGTCCTTGTTCTGGCAGAGGCCCTGGACGCACTCGTTCAGGTTGGACGGCTTCGACTGGGGACAGTCGGCGTCCTCCTCGCAGAGGAGCAGCCGACCATCGGCCGCCGTCGAGGCCCACATGCCGTCGTCGGGCGACTCGTCGCAGAAGGCGTAGATCTCCAAGAAGCGCCCGTTGCCCCACGAGGCGTACGGGCCCTCGCCCGTCGCACAGTCCGGGAGACCGGCCGGATCGATCTCGTCCGTGAAGCCCGGGAGGCAGCCGTCGCTCTCGCAGTTCCACTCCCAGCACGCCCCGTCCGGCGCCTCGCACACCTTCGTCGGGTTGCCCCAGTTGACGTTCTCTTCCGCGCAACCGAGGAACGCAAGCGCGCACAGCAGATGAATGTATGTCGCCTTCATGGCCGACTCCTTGAGCCGGAGCATACCAGAACTTCCGTCTCACGTGCTCGCCGACCGCCCGTGTTTTGCAGGGCACCATGTGGGGGCGTCGGGGAGCACTCCCATGGCAAGCCGTGTGAAGACCCACAGTACCAGAAGCCCCGCGCCTCAGAATTCGAGCGCCAGCCGCAGGCCTCCCGCGTTCTCGCCGGCAAAAAAGACGACAGCGCCGTGCTGGATCCACCCGACGTCGGCCGTTCTATGGCGGAGGGCCACCTGCCTTCTGCGACCCTTGGCGCCGGTGACGATGAGCGGAACACCGATGCCGAAGCTCGCTGCGCCGAACGCGAGCGTCGTCCATGCTCGGATTCGAAAGCGGCGCTCTTCCTCGGCGGTCTCTTCACGGCAGTCGTCTTCGCCACCGCAGTACCTGCCCGCGAACGTTCTCGAAGCCGCTGCCGGCGAGGCCGATCCGGACCGCAGAATCGTGAAAATGCTGTCCGCCAGGAGAGCACTGGCAGAGCAAAAGGCCGAAAACGCTTTTCCGGCCGAGGAGACACAGGCTCCAGATATGCGAAAGCCCTCGGGTATTCGCCGAGGGCTCTCGGAGCGGGAAACGGGATTTGAACCCGCGACTTCCAGCTTGGGAAGCTAGCACTCTACCACTGAGTTATTCCCGCCAGCCGGAGAGCAAAATAGGCGAGCGCCCCGTGTTCGTCAAGAGTCGTCGTCGGGGCAGGGCTCGCCCTGCCCAAGGGTGCCAACCCCGTGGGCGCAGCAAGTGGGCGCAGCAAGCGGCGCCCCTACGGTTTCAATTCGTCCCAGGCCTGGAGCGCCCGGCGCAGGTGGGGGATCGCGATCGATCCGCCGATCACGAGCCCTATCGCGAGCGCCTCGTCGAGCTCCTCGTCGGTCACGCCCGTCTCCTTGCACCCGATCGCGTGGTACTTCACGCAGTCGTCGCACCTGAGCACGAGCGACGCCACGAGCCCGAGCAGCTCCTTGGTCTTCCGCGGCAGCGCGCCGTCCTTGTACACGCGGGCGTCGAGCCCGTAGAAGCGCTTGATCGAGAGGCCGGCGTACTTCATGACGACCTCGTTCAGCGCCTCGCGCTCGGCCGCGAACTCCTCAACCGATTTCATGCCTCACCCTGCCCTCCCGTCCGCCCCGCGCAGGCGGGCGAACATCTCGACGTCGCAGAAGCGCCCGCGGATCGACACGCGCTCCGCGAGCCGCGCCTCGAAGGCCATGCCGAGCTTCCGGAGCACGCGCTCCGAGGCGGCGTTGCCGACCGCGCACTGCGCCTCGATCCTGTTGATCTCGAGCGACTCGAAGCCCCACCGCATCACCGCCTCCGCGGCCTCCGTCGCGTAGCCGCGGCCCCAGAACCTGCGGCCGATCGTGTAGCCGAGCTCGGCCCGCGCGTGATCGCGATCGACGCGGGTGAAGCCGCACGTCCCGATCAGGCGGCCGCCGCGCCGCGTCGTCACCCCCCACTCGAGGAGCCCCGGGTCGCGGTACGCGGACTCGACGGTCATCAGGTAGAGGACGGTCTGCTCGATGGAGACGTGGGGCTCCCACGAGACGAACTCGGTGAGCCGGGGGTCGCAGAGGTACGCGTACATCGCGTCCGCGTCCTCGACCTCGAGCTTGCGCAGGAAGAGGCGGCGGGTCGCGAGGGTCGGCGGCGGATCTTCGAAGAGCTCCACGCGGCGAGTCTAGAACGAACCGAGGATCGCGCTCAACAGCGAACCGCCCGCGGTCCCGCGGCCGGCCGCGTCGCAGCCGCACCCGCCCATCGAGAACGCCGTCGCGGTGACCGGGCCCGCGTCGCCGTCCGGATCGCCCGCGTCCGCGCCCGCGTCCTCCTGCGGGAGGAACTCCTCGTCCGCGGTGAACAGGCAGAGCTCGTCGATCGTCCAGCCGCCGTACTGGCTGCTGACGTAGTAGCTCCCGGGGTTCGACTGGAGCTCGAAGCGGATCTCGACCTCCGCCTGGCCGCCCGCGAGCGCGGAGATGTCGATGTCGGCCAGGATCCACTCCTTGTCCTGGTGGTGGGTGACGTGCGAGTCGGTCGCCGAGCCGGGCGACTCGAAGTTGCTCCAGACCTCCTGCTCGTTGACGTAGATGCGCGCCTTGTCGAAGTTGCCGTCCTGGACGTTCAGCCAGCGGCGGAAGACGAGCCGCACGGTCTCGTAGTCCGAGAGGTCGAAGGCGGGGCTGCGCAGGGTGTTGATCTTCCCGTCCTGGTACTTGCCGTTCCAGTTCTCGTCCGGGCCGAAGTACAGGCCGAGATCGTTGCCCCAGACGCTCTCGCCGGCGTACGCGCCCTCCGGATCGCCGCCCTTGCCGGTCGGCGTGTCGCGCTGCCAGTCGTCCGCGCCGAGGATGTCCTCGCCCGCGAGCAGCTCGTGGGTCCAGCCGCCGTCGTCCTCGCCCTCGAAGCCGTCGCACAGGATCTCGGCGAGCGGCCCGACGTAGATCGCGTAGAACGGCTCGGCCGCGTTGTCCGGGCGCGTGACCGTCTGCGCGGTGTCGAGCTCGTCGGCCTCGATCCGGTACCGGATCTCGGTCCCCGCGGGCATGGCCGGGAGCTCGGCCGCGTACCCGTCGCCGCCGGTCGACGCCATCGCGATCTCGGTCCACGACCCGCCCTCGTCGAGGCTGTAGGCGAGGCGGGCGTCGCCGAGCGTCGAGCACTCCGCCTGCAGCTCGTAGATCTCCGCGACCACCGGGATCGGGATCCCCGGCGCGGGCTGGAACGCGATCGGCTCGTGCTCGATGGCGATCCGGCCGAGCCCGCCGCTGGCCAGGCCGTGCGCGTCGAACGCGTCGTAGATCGGGCAGAGGTTCGGCGTGCCGTTCGCGAGATCGCCGTCGTCGTCGTCCGCCGCGAGCGCGGCCTCGAACGACGTGGGGATGTCCTCGGTGAGGCGGAGCATGTCGACGAAGATCTCCTCCGTGAGCCGGTGCCCGTCGGTCTCCCCCAGCTCCGCGACGAGCGCCTTGCGCAGATCCCACAGCGCGCCGCCGAGGATCAGCCCGTTGGAGTGCACGGCGCTCTCGTCCTCGATGAAGTCCTCCGGCCAGATCTTGTCCGGCTCGACGTCCCGGATGCCGCCGCCGCCCAGGTAGAAGCCCTGCC
>JALNZK010000233.1 GCA_023229365.1 Pseudomonadota bacterium
GAGCCAGTCGAGCGCCTCCGCTGTCAATCCGGCAGGCAGCAGACGAAGAAGCCGTCGCAGCCCGTGTATTCCAGCGCCGCGTGGTATCCGGGATCCCAGCAGATGAGGCCCCATTCGCAGTAGCCGCCGTTCGACACGCAGTCCGTGCCGGGACCCGTGTCCGTCTCCGTGTCCGTGTCGGTATCGGTGTCCGTGTCGGCGGAGGCGTCCGTCCCGCCGTCCGCGTCGGAATCGGAATCCAAATCCGTATCGGAGTCCGCGTCCGAGTCCGTATCGGAGTCCGCGTCCGAGTCCGTGTCGGAGTCCGCGTCCCCCGTCGATCCGTCCGGCGCGTTCCAGCCCGGCGGGCCCTCGCCGCCGCAGCCCGCGAGGAGGAGCGCGACGCACGCCATCGCACGGATCGCCTTGGCGCGAGCGCCGTGGATCATGTCATCCCTCCGATCCCGCCGTGGTTGCGGAGCGATTGTACCATCAAAGCGGCGGCGCCGGGGAGCTCACGCCTCGGCGGGCTTGTCCTCGGCGGGCTTCGCCTTCTTCACCTGCTTCTTGATGACGCCCTCCTTGAGCAGGATCTCCACCTTGGCCTCGCCGTTGATCTGCTTGCCGTCCTTGCCGACGACCGCGTAGCGCCCGGAGCGCTTCTTCGTCACGACGTAGTCCTTCTTGGGCTTCTTCTCCGTGGTCTTCTTCGTGGGCACGTGCATACTCCTTGTTGGGGCCTTACTCGATGATGTCGAGGACCGCTCTCTTCTTCAGCTTCGCCGAGGCCGCGCCGAGAATGGTCCGCATCGCGCTCGCCGTGCGGCCCTGCTTCCCGATGACCTTTCCGAGATCCCCCTTCGCGACGCGCAGCTCCATCACCGAGGACTGCTCGCCTTCGATCTCGCGGACCTCCACGGAATCCGGGGTGTCCACCAGCGCCTTTGCCATGCGCTCGATCAGCTCTCTGATCTCCATGATCTCTCCTCGGTGTCCACGTGGGACCCCGCTAGTTCTTGCCCTCGTACTTGAAGGAAACCTGGACCCTCGCCCTGTAGGCCACGACCTTGCCGTCCTCGACCTTCAAGTCGAGCTTCACAATCTCCGCGATCCGGAGATCCCGGAGCGATTTTCCGGCGATCTCGACCGCGTTCTTCGCGGCATCCTCCCATGACTTTTTCGAGGTCCCGATCAGCTCTACGACGTTGTAAACGGATTCGGCCATGGATCCCCCCTCTCGTCGCGGGCCAATTCCCGCGGCTCCCGTGCGCACGGCACGGAAGTTGGAGCGTACAGCAAACGCCGGGGTGCCACAACGACGAGCCGGATCACTCCTCGCCGGCCGGCCTGCGCCCCTTCTTCTTCTCGCCGCGCTTCCTCTTCTCGTCGAGGCGCCTGCGCACGGCCCCCCGCGAGGGCCTGGTGGGCTTGCGCGGGACGTCCGGGACGAGCGCGGCGGCGACGAGCCTCCTGAGCTTCTCGCGCGCGTCGGCGAGGTTCTGCGGGCGATCCCGGCTCTTCTGGCTGACGACGACGATGCGCCCCTCGGCGTCCAGGCGGTTGGCGCACAGCCTCCGCAGCTTCGCCTTGGCGGCCGCCGGGAGCGCCTCGCACGCCTCGAGGTCGAAGCGCAGATCGACCTTGGACTCGACCTTGTTCACGTTCTGGCCGCCGGGGCCCGACGACCGCGCGCTGGTCCACGAGAGGAGGGCCCCGGAGATCGCGATCTCGTCATCGACGACCAGCGGCTCGCACTCGCTCATCTCTCGCCGCCCCTTCCCCTTGATCCTGTCGACTCCGCCGTCACGCCTTGAGCATGAGCCGCTTGAGGAGGACGCCCAGGAGCCGCGGCAGCTCGCGCTTGTCCGGGTAGTCGCGCAGGATGGAAAACACGCGCGACGGCCTCGCGTAGAAGCGCAGCACGCCGCGCCGCCGGATCCGCTTGAGCTCCCGATCCGAAAGCTCGGTCAGGTTGGTGAAGCCGCCGCTCATGAAGGGCTGGTCGAAGTCGCACGCCGTCGACTTGCCCTCCCGCTCGGCCCACGCCGCGAGCTCCGTGCCCGCGAACGGCGTGACCGCGAAGAAGTTCGCCGCGTGCAGCGCCGAGCGCGCGGCGTAGTCGATGGTCGCCTCCATCTCGTCGGCGGTCTCGGTCGGGAAGCCCAGCATGAAGAAGCCCAGGGTCATGATGCCGTGCTCGCGGGCCAGGGCGATGGAACGCGAGACCTTCTCGAGATCGAGGTTCTTGTGCAGGAGCTTCTGCAGGCGCGGCGACGCGGTCTCGATGCCGAAGCTCATGGCAGCCACGCCCGCCGCGCGGCCCTTGACCATGAACTCCTCGTCGAGGTGATCGCCGCGCACCCCGTTGGGGAACATGATCCGCAGCTGGAGGCCGGAGGCGACGATCAGGTCGAAGATCGCCTTCGCCCTCGGGAGATCGAGGTTGAAGCAGTCGTCGACGATCTCGAGCTCCCGCACCCCTTGCTCGTCGTGCAGGGCCCGGATCTCGGCCATGACGTTCTCGGGCGAGCGCTTGCGCAGCTCCTTGCCGAACATCTTGTGGCAGTAGATGCAGCGAAAGGGGCACGCGCGCGTCGTGAACACCCCCATGTAGCTGTGCCTGCCGATACGGCTCATCCGCTCGTGCCCGGCGTAGGCCGGGACGTCGACGAGATCCCAGGCCGGGAACGGCAGATCGTCGAGCCTCTCGACGAAGCGCGTCTGCGGATGCACGCGCAGCTCGGCCCCGTCGCGCCAGGCCAGGCCGTCGATGCGGTCGACCTTTCCTCCGCTCCGCAGGGCGGCCGAGAGCTCGACGGCGCTGAGATCCCCCTCCCCCAGCACGGCGTAGTCGACGTTCGGATCGGCCATGACGCCCTGTGTGTAGATCGACGCGTGCGGTCCGCCCGCGACCACGATCAGATCCTTGCGCACGCCCTTGGCCGCCGCCGCCGCGCGGTGCAGCCCCTTGGACTCGAAGGTGATGGCGCTGATCCCGACCCAGTCGGGATCGAACGCGCGGATGTGCCCCTCGAGATCCTCGGCGCCGATCCGCTCCACGGGCTGGTGGAGGATGCGCACCTCTGCGCCCTCGGCCCTCCGCAGGCTCGCGGCGACGGCCATGAGCCCCAGCGGCGGTGAGTGGTAGTCGGTCGGCGCGTTCTGCTCGGGCTTGATCAGCAGGATCTTCTGGGGGGCGGCGGGCATGCGCCGCTAGAAGACGCAGATGTAGCCGGCGCCCAGGGCCGAGTCCGTGCACTCCTGGGTGCTGGTGCAGCCCTTGTGCTCGCAGGCGCCGTCCGTGCACAGCCAGTGCGCCTCGTTGAACAGATCGGCGGTGACGGCCGCGTCGGTGCAGTCGATCGGCTCCGCGCAGGACGTTGTGCACATCGGCGGATCCACGTACTCCGCGCAGGCGGGATCTTCCATCGCCGGGAACGCGTCCTGGCACTCCGTGTCGTCGTTGCAGCCCTGGTGCACGCACAGGTCGCTCTCGCACGCCCAGTTGTCCTCGCCGAAGAGCGGCGAGTCCGCGATCGCGCAGTTGGCGGCGGAGGTGCAGGGCAACGTGCACTCCTGCGGCGTCACGTTCGTGTTGCACGTGATGTTGTCCATCTCCGGGAAGAGCGTCTGGCACTCGCCGGCGTTCTGGCACCCGAGGAGGTTGCAGTAGCCGTCCGCGACGCACTCCCAGTTGTTCTCGTCCTTCGTGACGTCGGCGCCCGTCGGCACGCAGTCGGCCGGCTCGTCGCAGGACTTCTTGCAGGCTCCCCAGTCGGTGTCCGAGTCGGTGTCCGAGTCGGTGTCCGAGTCGGTGTCCGAATCCGTGTCCGAGTCCG
>JALNZK010000234.1 GCA_023229365.1 Pseudomonadota bacterium
TGCACGGGCTGCCCGCCATTTCGTCCGATCCTGGGACAGGCGGCACGATCCCGCCAGCTCCGGACGGCGAGGTCCCGCCGCTCGAGACGACGGGCGGTGCCGGATCCGCCGCGGGCGCCGTGCCGCCGGGCGACTCCGCGGCCGAGGACGGCGCGCAGGACGACGAGGCCCCCGCCGAAGATCCGGAAAGCGAGATCTTCCCCGCGACCTGAGCCGTGGCGCTCTCCACGGAACGCCCGGTATGCTAGCCTGTCGCGGTGCGACCTTCTGACATCGCGCGGGTGCTCGCGGCGGTGACTCTCGCGGCGTGGCCGGGCGCCGCCGACGAGGCGCGCGCGCCGGGCGGTTCGGCGGCGCTCGAGGCGGAGCGGCTGTCGATATCGGCGGACGGCCGCGAGGTGACGGCGTCGGGGAGCGTCCGCCTCGTGACGGAGGGCCTCGAGCTTCGTGGCGAGCGGCTCGAGCTGTCCCTGCCCGACGGCGCGATCCACTCGCCCGCACCGTTCACGCTGCGGCTCCCCGACATCTACATCGCGGCCGCCTCCGGCGAGCTGTCGCGAGACGGGAGGTCGCTGCGCCTCGAGCGCCCGACCCTCACCCGCGCCGCTCCGCCGCCGCCGTTCCTTCTGCGGGGCGAGCGAATCGCGTGCGACGGCGGCCGCTGCGTGCTCCTGGGCGGCGTGGGAACCGCGTGCCCGCACGTCCCGGCCGGCTACCGGCTCGAGGCGCGCCGGCTGACGCTCCACCCGTCCGGGGACGTCGACCTCGTGTCTCCGACGCTCGTTCTCGGCGGCGTCCGGGCGGCGTGGCTCCCGTGGCTCCGCCTGAGGCCGCCCGAGAAGGCCGGCTTCCTGGCCCCGCGGCTCGGCTACTCGCGGGATGCGGGGCTGATCGCCGGGCCGGCCGGCCACCTGCCGCTCGGACACGGCGCGCACGCCGACGGCTACGTCGCGGGCCGCACCTCGCAGGGGCTCGAGGACGAGACGCGCGTGCTCGCGGAGGGCGTCGATCTCCGCGTGCAGCACGTCTTCGACGCGCCGGACAATCGGGCGCGGGCCCGGCTCGCGCGCCGGGCGCCGCTCGCGGGCGCGACCTTCGCGGCCGACGCGGATCTCGTCACGGATGGCGTGATCATCGACGAGCTGACGTTCGATCCGCTCGAGCGCGCGATGTCGCGCACGGAGAGCCGCGTCCTCGTCTCGCTGCCGTCGTCCGTCGGGACGCTGGAGAGCTCCTTCGGCGCGGACCAGCCGCTCGCCCCCGGCACGAGAGGAGGCTGGCCCGACGTGCAGACCGTCGCCGCGGTCCGCGGGACGCTCGTGGCGGTGCCGAATCGCGCGCGGCTCTGGCCGTCCCTCGACCTCTCCCTCGCGCGGCGCGACGTCTCGCGCGGCTCGATATCCTACGACGCTTCCGGATATCCGGCGCGGCCGCACACCCGGCTCTTGGCGCGGCCCTCGCTCACGGCCCCTTTGCACCTCGGCCCCGTCACGCTGGACGCGCGCGTCGGGAGCCGGCACGCGACCTGGCTCGTCGACCGGGAGACGGGAGGCGCGCCTGCGAACCACTCGGCGGGCGGCGCGGCACGGTTCGGGCTGCCGCTCGTGGGCAGGCTCGCGGGCCGTCCGCACCTCATCGCCCCGCGCGTAGAGTACCGCGCGGTCCCGTGGGCCGCCGGGGCGACGCCGCCGTGGGTCTTCGACGCCGCGGACCGCCCGCGGCGCGCGCACGCCGTCGAGCTCGGGGTCGAGACCGCGCTCGATCCCTTCGCGGAGGTGCCGGTCTTCTACGCCGAGATCGCCGAGCGCGTCGGGCTGCCGGGACTCGGAGAGGCGAAGTCGCGCAGGTTCCTCCACGGCGCCGTGCGGATCGGAGCGCCGGTCCTCGAGCTGCGCGGCGAGATCGCGTGGGATCAGGAGCTCCTCGGCGTGAGCGCGGCGGCGGCGGGGATCGGCACCCGCGACGGGCGGGGCAACGGGATCTCCGTCGACGCCCGGTGGTACGGGGAGGGCGCGGGTCCGCATACGGATGGTCGGTGGACGGCGGACGACGTCACGTCGATGGGAGACTCGTGGTGGCCCGCCGGGCCTCGAAACCGCCTGGAGCTCGCCGAGCGGGGGACCGCGGTGGTGGCGCGCGTCGTCGCGCTGCACTGCGGCGCCCGGGTGGAGATCGCGCCCCGCCCGGGGCTGAACGCCCTCTGGTACGGCCTGGGCCTGCGCGCGCCGTGCGGCTGCGCCGAGATCGCGCTCCAGGCGGCGCACAGGCTCGACACGCCCGCGCCGGACGTGATGCTCGTCGTCACGCTGGAGTGAGGCGCGATCGGGAGACGCTCAGGAGATCTGGCGGGCGAGCGCGGCGGCGACGACCGGATCCTCGATCATCGCGAGATCCTCGGCGCTGAGCGGCTCGCCGGTGCACACACGGCGGAGCACGCTTCGCAGGAGCTTGCCGCTGCGCGTGTGCGGCAGCTCGTCGACCACGCAGTAGGACGTCGGCAGGGCGGCGCCGCCGAACCTCGACGCCAGCGCCGCGCCGAGCGCCGCGAGGGAGATCTCGGCGCCTGGCTGCGCCTTGACGAACGCGCGGCTCCCGGACCGGCCCTCGGCGTCGGTGTACCGCACGACCGCGACCTGCTCGACGCCGGGCGCCTCCGCGAGCGCCGCCTCGATCTCGGCGACGTTGACGTGCGTCGAGTCGGCGAGATCGATGTGCGTCTCGCCGAGCGGCCACAGGTTGTCGTCGCGATCGCGCCGCGCCTTCACCTCGATGACGACCGGCAGCTCGGCGCACTGCAGTTCGAGCGCGACGCAGGGCGGGACGCGGGAGAGCGCGAGCATGCCGCCCACCCCGACGGCGCACGGCGCGCCGCCGGTGTCCACGATCTCCAAGGAGAGCCCCGGCGCCGGGTGCGCCACGGAGGAGAACCGGATCCGCGTGACCGGGGGGTACGGACCGGCGATGAAGCCGCCGCACTCGGGGCGCGCAAGCGCCTGCACGACGTGCACCTTTCCCTCGAACAGCCGCTCGTGCAGGATCTGCAGGAGCCTCGGGTCGAGCGACGTGCCCTCGACCGCGAGCAGCTCGAGCGAACCGCTGCGGGCCGTGCCGCCCTTCTCGCCGCGCTCGAGATGGGATCCGAGCGCGGAGGCTGCTCCCGTGTCGAGGAGCGCCGCGCGGCCCGGGAGCCTCGCGAGGAGCGCCGCGAGCTCTGCCTCGCTCTCGGGGGCGGCGGCGAGGCCCGCGATCCCGCCCGAGGCGAGCGCGCCGACGAGCCCCGCGGCCGTGGCCACGTGCGAGGGCGGCGCCAGCAGCCACGTCGCCTGTCCGGGGCGCCCGTCGAGGAGGTACCGGTGCGCGGCGAGCGCCTGGACCGCGAACCCCGCGGTCGGGATCGTGAACGGCTGTCCCGCGGCGTCCGAGAAGACGAGCGCCGGGTGCATCGGCGAGACCGCCAAAGGCTCCCGCACCGCCGCGGCGCCGACCTCGCCGTCGACGCGCACGTCGAGGCGGGGGACCGCGGGATCTCCCGCCTCGACCCCGGGGCCGACGAGCACCGCGCGACAGCCGACCGTCTTGTGCCGGCCGGACGGCTGTGCGACGAGCCCGAGGCTGAAGCAGGCCAGCAGGGCGACCGCGAAATCCGGACCGCCCGCGGAGAGCACCTCGACCCGATCGCCCGCGACGAGCCCGAGGGCGCGGACCCGCGGCGCGAGCTCCCCGACGCGCTCGC
>JALNZK010000235.1 GCA_023229365.1 Pseudomonadota bacterium
GAGTAGAATTCGGAAGGAATTTTACGGCGTGTGGGCTCGTGACCCACCTTCGAGATCGCGAGGAGCCAGGCTCATGAATTCTCACCGAACAGATTCCAGGGTTTTCCAGGGGCTCGCGCTCGCCGCGGCGACGATCCTCGTGCTGACGGTCGCCGGGCAGGTCGTGGCGCAGGCCCCGCCGCCGCCGCCGCCGCCCGGCGCCGGAACGGTCGCCCCGCCCCCGCCGCCGCCACCGCCGCCGCCGCCTTCGGGCGCGGCCGTGACGACCGCGGCGCCCGCTGACGCGGCGCTCGCGCTCGACCCGCTCAAGGAGCGCGAGATCATCGACGCCATCGTCGAGGGCAAGCGCTCGGTCGGCGCGCTGGACCTGCAGACCGGCCAGATCCAATTCGAGCAGGCGTTCGCGAAGTGCGACGAGTACGGGGTCAAGGGCAAGCTGCTCGCCCGCGTCTACATGGCGCTCGGCGCGCTGTACGCCGGCTTCCTGCAGGCGATCCCGCAGGGCACCGAGTTCATGCGCCTCGCGCTGACGACCGATCCAACGGTCGAGCCGGAGCGCGAGCTCGTGAACGAGACCGTCAAGGCCACCTTCCAGATGGTGCGCGAGCGCCTCGGCATCGTCGGGCCGGCGAAGATGGATCAGGCGGGCGGCCAGGGGATGCAGGGCGGCTTCTGGGTGATGAAGCACAACCGCGTCGTCCAGGCGAAGCGCATGTACCCGCTCGGCCTCTACATGGAGACCAACCCGATGGTCGCCGTCCAGTCGGCGCGCCTCTACTTCCGGCTGCCGTCCGACCAGAACTACCAGGTCGCGGAGATGCAGCGGAACAAGAGCATGTACGGCCTGCTCATCGGCTGCGACGCCATCGCCCTGCTCGACCCGGAAGCGATCTACTACTACATCGAGGTCGTGGGCGGCGACGGCTCGATCATCGCGGCCGAAGGCTCGCTGAGCGCGCCGGTCGAGATCAAAATGATCGACGACACCCTCTTCCAGGGCGCGCAGCCGGTCCTGCCCGGCATGCCCGAGCCGCCGAAGTGCAACCCGGACGACGCCGCGCCGTGCCCGCCGTGGGATCTGCACTGCCACGACATCCCGTGCGACGTCGACGAGGACTGCGTGGGCGGCAAGATCTGCTCCGAGAGCTACTGCGTCGAGGGCGGCGAAGGCGGCGAGGGCGGCGGCGGCGAGAAGGGCATCAAGGCGCTCGGGCTCAGCTTGTACTTCGGTCTCGGCATGGGCGCCGGCATCGTCGGCGGCCGGCCGGAGATCGCCGTCGACGAGTGGGACGTCGAGCACGAAATCGATCTCGCAAGCGGCCTCTCTCCGTCGTGGATGTTCATGCGCGCGGGGCTCGGCTGGCTCTTCCTCGATAGGTTCGAGATCGGCGCCTGGGTCAGGTTCCAGAACATCTCGAGCGACAGCATGCGGATCGCGGGCCTGGGCTCGAAGGAGGAGAACGGGCCGATGTTCGGCCTCCACGGGCTGTTCTACTACTTCGGCGACGGCAGGCTGATGGGCCCCGGACAGCTCGTGGGCGAGGACAAGAAGCTCGAGGACAAGCAGGGGCTGCGGCTCTACGCCAAGATCGAGTTCAACTTCTTCGGCGCGACGTACCACGAGATCAAGCTCGCCTACACGACCACGCAGGGCGGCGAGGAGGAGCACCAGATCAAGCGGCAGCGCGCCTCCGGCATGCAGGCGTTCGGCCTGGGACCCGGCATCCTCTATGGCCTGCACAAGTACATCGACGTGGGCGGCGAGCTCCTGTACGACTACGTCGGCATGGGCACCGACACGTGGGCGCACAACTTCGACTTAGTCATTTTCCTCCGCGCGCATTTCTAACCAATTTCGACTAGAATCGGCCCGACGCCGGGGTGGCGGAATCGGCAGACGCAGGGGACTTAAAATCCCCCGGGCGAAAGCTCGTACGGGTTCGACCCCCGTCCCCGGCACAAGAAATTAGCAGTAGTTCTCGACCATTGCCTTCTCCGCCTGAGCGCTGGTGCCCACCTGGTGCCCACGCTCGCCGCAGTGCCCGTCCGACGCGACCACCTCTGCCCGAGCGCCGAGCATGGCGATGATCCGCTTGTCCGGATCCGTCTCTCGCGCTGCGGCGGCGACGACAGGCTCCGGCAAGTCGCGCCTGTGGGCATCGGCGACGTGTACGTAGCGCACGGTCTCATCGATCTGTTTGTGCCCCATCCACGCCTGCAGCCGCCAGGGGTTCACGCCGAACAGCGCCGCGTGTGTCCCGAAGGAGTGCCGCAGAACGTGCCAGGTGCGGTGGAGATATCGGTCGGCCTTCAAGCCGGCGCGATCGCAGATGCGGTAGATCGTGTGCTTGGTCTGGTTGTCCGACAGCGGCGAACCGTCTTCGTTGCGCACGACATAGCCAGAGCGAACAACGCTCAGCCCCTTCAGCGCGTTGAACAGCGTACTGGTCATCGGCACAACGCGCCTGGTCCGTCCTTTCGGCGTTCCGGTCACTCCGTGTCGCGTCTGCTGGTTCACCGTGATCGTCTGGCTGGCGAGGTCGACGTCCTCTTTCCAGCGTAGCGCCCTCACCTCGCCGATGCGCAACCCGGCCTCACCGGCCAGGCACGCCGCGACGTACCACTCGTACCCTTCCTCTCGTGCCGCTGCGAGGAGCCGCACGTACTCGTCGATTTCCCAGCTGACAATCTCCGGCGCTTCCACCCGGAAGAGCCCGATGCGCGGTGCGTGGTCGATCACCTCCGCCTCCACCGCGTACTTCAACGCTTTGGAGAGCACGACCAGGATGTTGTTGATGCGCTTCTCCGACTGCCGCCCGGATAACACGAGGCGAGCGCGGAACTTCGCGATCTCCGCCACCGTGATCTGGTTGAGCCGGAGCTCTCCGAACTCGTCCTTCAAGTGGTGCTTGTAGATGCTCAGCTTGGCTTCGACTTCGCTCGGCTTGTTCTTCCGCCCGACCACCCACTCTTTCCAGAACCGGCCAGTGAACCACTCGGCGAAGGTCGGCACCTCCTTCTCTCCAAACGCGCCGTCGAGTAGTCGCTGTCGTACAAGACGCTCGTACTCCTCGGCGCCACGCTTGGTGTTGACCGGCGATTTGAGCCGGTACCGTCTATGTTCGTAGCGCAGGTCCACCCACCACGAACCTTTCAATTTGCGTGTCGTCATTGGCGTTCCTCCAAAGCCGACACACGGTTTCCCTCGAGCCAATTAGATAAAGCCAATCGCGAAAAACGCAACCGGTTAGACACGCGGAAAAACGGAATTCGTCTCGCTTCGACCATGGCGTACACGCCCTTGGTCGTGAGCCTGAGCCACTCGGCGACTTCTTCTACTGTCAATAAACGCTCAGCGCGGCTATCCACGCCGGTTTCGCCACCAGAGATCCGATTGGGAGGTTCCGACTTGGCGTCGCCCATGGTCTCCTCTCTGTTGTTCGTTCGGTGTTTGCACACCGAGAGGTTGGCAGACGAAATCCGGGGCAAAGAGCGGGGCGTCGTCAGGTTCTTGTCGCCGGGACTGTCGCGAAGACGCTCGCGGGACGGCTGGTCCCGGGTCCGCCTCCATCTCGAGGCCGCGGCCGATCACGAAGCTGGAGAGCCCCGCTCTTCCCCCCGGGCGACTCGCGCGTTTCTCCGGCGCATCCGGTCGAGGGGCGGCGCTAAT
>JALNZK010000236.1 GCA_023229365.1 Pseudomonadota bacterium
GTGTTCCGGATCGTGATCGTCCGCGACATGTGGCTCACCGGCTTCGACGCGCCAAGCCTCCACACCATGTACGTCGACAAACCGATGCGCGGCCACGGGCTCATGCAGGCGATCGCCCGCGTGAACCGCGTCTTCAAGGACAAGCCGGGCGGGCTCGTGGTCGACTACCTCGGCCTCGCCGACGAGCTGAAGAAGGCGCTCGCGACATACACCGAGAGCGGCGGCAAGGGCGACACCGCGATCGACCAGGCCGACGCCGTGGCGATCATGCTGGAGAAACACGAGGTGTGCTGCGGGATCTTCCACGGGTTTGACCGCTCGAAGTGGCTGACCGGCACGCCGCAAGAGCGGGTGACGCTTCTCCCGAACGCGCAGGAGCACGTGCTCGCGCAGGAGGACGGCAAGGCGCGGTTCATCCAGGCGGTGAACGAGCTGTCCAAGGGGTTCGCGCTCGCCGTGCCGCACGAGGAGGCGATTCGGATTCGCGACGACGTGGGGTTCTTCCAGGCCGTCCGGTCGGTGCTCGCCAAGAGCGAGTCGTTCGAGAAGAGGACCGACGAGGAGCTGGAGCACGCGATCCGCCAGATCGTGTCGAAGGCGGTCGCGGCCGATCAGGTGATCGACATCTTCGCGGCGGCGGGGCTGAAGAAGCCCGACATCTCGATCCTCTCCGACGAGTTCCTCGCCGAAGTGCGCGGGATGCCGCACAAGAACCTCGCGGTCGAGCTGCTCCGCAAGCTGCTTGCGGGCGAGATCAAGACGCGCTCGAAGCGCAACGTCGTCCAGGCGCGGTCGTTCGCCGAGCTGCTCGACAAGGCGGTGCGGAAGTACCAGAACCGCGCGGTCGAGACGGCCCAGGTGATCGAGGAGCTGATCCGACTCGCCAAGGAGATGCGCGAAGCCTCGGCGCGCGGCGAGAAGCTGAAGCTCACCGACGACGAGGTCGCGTTCTACGACGCGCTCGAAACGAACGACAGCGCCGTGAAGGTGCTCGGCGACGAGACGCTCCGCACCATCGCGCGGGAGCTGGTCACCACGGTGCGGGCGAACGTCTCGATCGACTGGACCGTCCGCGAGAACGTCCGCGCCCAGCTCCGCGTGCTCGTGAAACGCATCCTCCGCAAATACGGCTACCCGCCCGACAAGCAGGAGAAGGCGACGATCACCGTGCTGGAGCAGGCCGAGGTGCTGTCGGCGGGGTGGGCGGCGTAGTGGCGGTGATGCCGGACTACGAAGAGCGTCGCGCTGCGCTGCGGGGGTTTGGATGGAAAAATCTACATTAATTCAAACAATTACGGAGACCTCACACAAAGTACATTTCTTTGGTTAGCGGTAATCGAAGCGTAGTGCATTGACGCATTCGAGAAATTAATGGTGAACGCTGCCACTGGCATGTCTCCCAATGCGGTCGAGGACCAAATTTCCGGACAGGTTCCGCCGAGCGCAGTATCCCAGTAGCATCCACTATCGCCCGGTCCAGATCCGCTTGTGCATCCTTCGCAGCCAGTGATATCACTCTCATCGCTGCCGACGGTGACCGAGCAGGAACCACCAGTGGTCGTCGCTGCACAACCTACGATGAGCGACCGTAGCTGATCAATGTCTGGCACGACCCAGTCTCCTTCCAATACTAAGCCAGCGCATTTAGTTTCAGCGTCCTCTTCACTAACTTGGGGCGATATTTCCGAAATGTACCAGCACAGCCCCGATGACGTGTCCGAGTAAACGTCGGCCCCCGTACACTCGTCTGCATCCGTATCCGTGTCTGTGTCGGAATCGGTGTCTGTGTCGGAATCGGTGTCCGTGTCGGAATCAGTATCGGTGTCGGAATCGGCGTCGGTGTCCGTGTCCGAATCGGCGTCGGTGTCCGTGTCCGAATCGGTATCAGTGTCGGAATCGGCGTCGGTGTCTGTATCCGAATCGGAGTCGGCCGCGCCCTTGTCCATAGGTACCGTGTCGAAGCACGCCGGTATTACCCACGCCGCAACCACGAGGAGAACGACACAGGGCTTCTCCGAAATACGCATCATGGTCTTTCCCCTCCTTTAAAAACTCATTGAGAGGCCGTTGACAGTTGGCTCGAAGGCGATGGGCTCGTTCCCGGACGCTCGTTCCGAACCCTTCCGAGAAATCGCCATGAGAACGACCCCGACCACGACGAGCACGCCGCCTGCAGCGTACCCCGCGATCATCACCGCCTTGTCCGTCTTGATGTCGTCGTTGAACCCCTGCCGTTCGGAGGAGTTCGGCGGCGCGTCCTCTGCTTTCGACTCGTCTTTCGTGCCCTTTACGTTGAAGGCTAGGCCAAGAACCCCCGCTCCCGCGCCGACCGCGAGCGTCGTGATCCCGGCAATGAACAGCGTGTGCGCCTTTTTTTGCTCTTCAGGGGTCTGTTCTCCCGGTTCGCTGGGCTGGAGCGTCACAGCCACCGTCGCGGTGCCGCCCGAGGTCACATCGACCTTCTGCACGAACTCTGGCTTGCCCGGTTCCCGCACCTTCACCTCGTGCTCACCCGGCTGCACCTCGCCCTCGTACGGGCAGCCGCCCACAACCTTGCCGTCGAGATGCACCACCGCATCCTTCGCCTCGCATCCGACCTTGATCCATGCCGCCACCGGCTGGAGCTTCGCACTTACGTCTAGCGACACGCCCTGAGGCACGGTCACATCTGTGCGCAGCGGTTTGAACCCGTCGTGCTCTACGCGGATCGAGTGGCTGCCAGGATCGACGATCAGCCGTTCTTTGAACGGCGTGATCCCCACCGACCGTTCGTCCACAAACACCTCTGCGCCGTCCGGCGCTCCCTCGATAGCGACCGTCCCCACCATCTTCCGCATGTCCGATAGTGCTTGGTCTACAGTCTGCTTCATCTCGGGCGTGATGCTCGCGCCCATTGTTCCCAAGTACTGTTTGAATGATGCGATAGAATCGACGTAGCGGAACAGCGCCTTCTGGCACATACCGATATTGTAGAGGATGCTCGACTTTGGGACGAGCTTGTTCGACTCCTCGAACGCGGCGAGGGCAGCGGGGTAGTTCTCCTCCTGGATGAGTGCCAATCCCTCTTGAAACTTAGCCTTGGCGATCTCCTTGTCGTCGGCCACGGCGAGGTTCGGCAAGACGGAGAGGAGGGAAGCGACCAGTGCTAAAGTGATCGTGGACTTCTTCATCCTACCCATTGGCAGCATCATAAACCCCGTTTCTCCCGAGGACACGCAGAGCCATGTCGTATCAGACGCCACAGCCACCGAAGCATACTCGTACGCCCCCCATGATCTCAAGCAGCATTCTAGCTCAGATTTACGACGCGGCGATCAAAGTTGTCGTCTCTTCGTAAAAACTATTTCGTCCCTCATGATCTCGTTCGCGCGACGTCAGCAAACGGAACCTACCGGGCGATTACTGCGCTCACACCGCTAGGACGGGGTGGAGTGGTGAATTCTGCTCGCTACGAATACTCGGCACCCAGTTCCGTTTCTACTGTGGCTGTATCTTGTTCCGTCGCTTGCCCCTTGCCCCAACGGCGCGCATAGTTATTTCGAGCTGAACAGCCGGTCGCTTCGGCCCCGCGAGGGGCCGGGG
>JALNZK010000237.1 GCA_023229365.1 Pseudomonadota bacterium
ACGATCCCGAGAACCCGGACTCCGCCCTGCCTGCGATCGAGGCGCTCGACCGGCTGCTGACGGGCCGGGAGGCGTGGACCGATCTGCTCGCCGTGCTCCGGCGAAAGGTCGCGCTCACGGCCGATCCCAAGGCGCGGTGCGAGATCCTCCAGCGCATGGCGGAGATCGAGGAGTCGGTGCTCGAGCGCCCGGCCGAGGCGATTTCGGTTTTCAAGGAGATCGTCGAGATCGACGACACCGATTTGACCGCCCTCTTCGGGCTCGAGCGGCTCTACGAGCGACAGCGCGATTGGCCCGCGCTCATCGCCGTGCTGCGGCAGCGAGCCCTGCTCGAGGGCTCGGCGGACGCGCGGCGGGAGATCCACCTGCGCGTCGCGCGCCTGTTCGAGGAAGAGCTCCACGACGCGGACGAGGCGATCGGCGCGTACCGCCAGGTCAACGACGAGGGCGCGCCGTCCCGCGACTCCCTGGGCGCGCTCGCGCGCCTGTTCGAGGCCGCGGAGCGCTGGTCCGATCTCTTCGAGGTCTACGAGGCGCTCGAACCCCTGGCCGAGAGCGCGGGGGAGCGCGCCGAGATCCTGTTCAAGATGGGCGACCTCCTGCGGCGCAGGCTCGACAACCCGGAGCGGGCGGTCACCGTGCTCGGCGACGCGCTCCGGATCGACGCAGGCCACGCGGGCGCGCGGGCCGCGCTGACCGGGCTGCTCGAGAGCCCGGTCAAGCTGGACGCCATCGCCATCCTGCGCCCGCTCTACGAGGCGGAGGGCGACTACAAGAGCCTGCTCCGGTGTGCGGAGATAGAGGCGGTGGAGATCGACGATCCGCTCGGCCGGTGCCGCGTGCTGCGCGACGCCGCCGAGGTCGCCGAGATCGGCCTCGAGGACGCGAACAAGGCGTTCGAGCTCATGGGCCGCGCGTTCCGGGTGGGCACCGCGTCGCCGGATCTCGAGGTGATCATCGAGAACCTGGAGCGGCTCGCGGCCCGCGTCGAGGCGTACGACCGGCTCCTCGATCTGTACCGCGAGGTCGCGCCGGATCTGCTGGACGGCACGCTCCAGGTGCAGTGCAACCTGCGCGTCGCCGAGATCGCGGAGGGCGTCTACGGGGATCAGCAGGTCGCGCGCGAGCACTACGTCAAGGTGCTCGACATGGACGGCGAGAACGCCGTCGCGATGAACGCGCTCGAGCGCATCTACGAGTCGCAGAAGCAGTACCTCGAGCTTTTCGACATCTACCGCCGGAAGGTGCAGAGCGCGCCGGGCGACGACGAGCGGCGCGAGATCCTGTTCAAGCAGGCGCGCGTCTGCGAGCTGAACCTGGACGACATCTCGGGCGCGATGCAGACGTACGAGACGATCCTCGAGGCGGATCCCGAGAACGCCGAGGCGCTCGAGGCGCTCGAGCGGCTCTACCCCATGGCGGACAGGTACGCCGATCTCATGGATCTCCTCGAGCGCCGCGCCCAGATGCGCGCGGACGGCCGCGTCGAGATCCTGCACCGGCTGGGGACCCTCGCGCGGGACAAGCTCGGCGACGAGGAGCGGGCGCTCGAGTACTTCGGGCGCGCGCTCGAGGCGGATCCGAACCACGAGGCGACCCTCGCGTCCCTCGAGCAGGCGATGCAGGACGAGGCGCTCCGGGGCCGCGTCGCGGAGATCCTCGAGCCGGTGTACAGCAGGCGCGGCGACTGGGTGAAGCTCGCGGAGGCGCTCGACGCCCGGCTCGGCGTCTGTGACGATGCGCTCGTCCGCAAGGAGCTGCTCAACCGCATCGGCACGGTCTACGAGGAGCAGCTCGGCGACCTCAACAAGGCGTTCGTGACGTTCTCGCGGCTGTTCCGCGAGGACGTCGAGGACCACCGCACGTGGGACCTCATCAACCGGCTCGCCGGTGTGCTCGACTACTGGCCGATGGTCGCGGACGTATACGCCAAGGCGCTCGACGACGTGGTCGGGGACACGCCGGACACGGCGGCGCTCGCGTACATGCTCGGCGAGATCTACGAGCAGCGGCTCGGCAAGCACCGCGAGGCGAAGACCGCGTACCAGCGCGTGCTCGCGTTCAGCCCGGACGACCCGAAGGCGTTCGCGGCGGTCGAGAGGATGCTGCTCGCCACCGAGGCGTGGCCCGATCTGCTCGAGCTCTACAGGGACGCGGCGGACGCGTCGATCGAGGCGGAGAACCGCAAGGGCTTCATGTTCAAGATCGCCGAGATCCGGGAGACGGCGAACAAGGACGTGGACGGCGCCATCAGCGCCTACCGGGACATCGTCGAGATCGATTCGCGCGACGAGCGCGCCATCGGCGCCCTGGACCGCCTGTTCGCGCAGGCGGGCAGGTTCGAGGACCTGACGATGCACCTGCGGATGCAGGCGGACGAGGCGGCGGGCGACGAGTCGCGCAACGAGCTGAGGCGGCGCCTCGCGCGCGTCTTCGAGGAGAACCTCGAGGACCTCACGTCCGCGGTCGACGCCTACGAGGAGGCGCTGAACGACGGGGACGCGAGGTCGCTCGCCGAGCTCGAGAGGCTCATCCTCAACGAGGGGCAGCGGCAGCGGATCGCCGAGCTCCTCGAGCCCGTGTACCGGCAGAAGGACGAGTGGAAGAAGCTCGTCGTCATCCTGGGGACCCTCGTCGACTTCGCCGCCGCGCCGGCGGACAAGGTCGCACGGTACCGGGAGATGGCGCAGCTCCACGAGCAGCGCGGCGGGAACTACAACCTCGCCTTCGGCGCCCTCGCCGATGCGTACAAGGCCGATCCATCCGATCGCGAGGTCCTCGACGAGCTGAAGCGCCTCGCGGAGGGGCTCGAGAACTGGGAATCCCTCGCCGCGGCGATCGAGCCGTGCCTCGGGGAGATCCTGGACCAGGAGTACAAGCGCGAGGTGCTCCACCTCCTGGGGCACACGTTCGACCAGCGGCTCGATCAGCCGCGCAAGGCGATCGAATCGTACAAGACGATTATCGAGATCGACGACTCGGACGCCGAGGCGCTCGACGCCCTCGAGGGGCTCTACAACCTCGTCGGCGAATGGGACGGCCTCGTCGACATCCTCGCGCGCAAGGCGCAGGTGGCGCAGAGCCAGGAGGCCCGCGCGGAGCTGCTCAGGACCAAGGCCTCGATCCACGAGGATCTGATGGGTGCGCCGCGCGACGCCATCGAGGCGTTCCGCCAGTCGCTCGAGGCGGATCCGACCTCGCTCGTCGCGCTCGACGCTCTCGAGCGGCTGCACGAGGCGGCCAAGGAGTGGGCGGAGCTCATCGACGTGCGGCGCCAGCGTCTCGAGGTCGTCTCCGACGCGGCGACCCGCCTGCCCGTGCTGCGATCGATCGCGACCGTCTACGAGGAGAAGCTCGACGACTCCGACGAGGCGATCGCGGCGTGGCGCGCCGTGCTCGACGAGGACGGTCGCGACGCGGCCGCGCTCGACGCCCTCGACCGGCTGTACGCGGCGAAGGAGATGCCCTCCGATCTGCTCGAGGTGCTCAAGACGAAGAAGGAGTGCGCCGGCG
>JALNZK010000238.1 GCA_023229365.1 Pseudomonadota bacterium
TGCGTCCGCGTCTGCTCCGAGATCGTCGAGGCGAACGCGCTGACGTTCAACGGCCGCGGCGAGAAGCGCGGGGTCGGCGCGCCGTACCTCGAGCAGCCGCAGGCCTGCATCGCTTGCGGCGCCTGCGCGTGGGTCTGCCCGACGGGCTGCATCGGCTTCGTCGAGGAGGACGGGATGCGCAAGGTGCTGAAGTGGAAGCGCGAGCTGCCCATGGCCAAGGACGAGCAGGGCCGCCCGTTCGCGCCGCAGTTCCAGCTGCACCACTTCAAGCAGCGCGCCAAGGCGATCAAGGCCGACTTCTACAAGAAAGCACCGGGAGATCGCTGAAAAACTCAGCGGCGCTCAAGCCTAGTGTTTTAGCGGCTTTCCGCTGTGTCGTTTTTTCACGGGTGCTCATGTCTGCTCACCGCTGACCACGTTTTTAGGTCGTAGAGTGGGTCGTTGCTCCGCCCAGAATTCCTGTATAATTCAGTCCCCAACGAGGAGGTTGCCCATGTCCCACATCGTGTGGAGAAGCTCGTTCGTCGCTCTCGCGCTCGGCGCGCTCGTTTCCGCGCTCGGTGCGCTCGCCGGGTGCGACGACGGGAAGACGGGCGGATCGGACGCGGGCGACACGGACACGACCGACACGGATCTGCCGGACGCCGGCGACGACGGCGGCACCGAGATGGCGCCGGGGGAGGAGTTCGACGGGTGGTGCCAGGGAGAGGCGTGGGACGCGAACCTCGTGGCCGGCACGCCTTTGGGGCTCGCCGGCGAGTACCTCGGCTACTACCCGACCTCCTCGATCCCGGTCGGGATGTACGAGACGATGAAGATCATCCCCGAGCACCCGTTCTGGGTCACGGCGGTGCGCGCCTCCTTCGTCGGCGAGTCGGGCGAGGTCGCCATCCGGCTCACCGGCGACTTCGGCCGGTCCTACGCGGTCGTCGAGACCGTGGAGACGGATCTCATGACGCCGATCGAGGAGGCGATCGAGGTCGACGACGATCCGGAGACCTGGACCGAGTGGGACGTCTCCGCCCAGGGGATCTTCCTCGAGCCGACGCAGCACTACTTCCTCGTGAACGAGCAGCTCGGCCAGGGCCCGTTCATCGCGCTCGAGGCGCTCGTCGAGGGTGACACGTCGCGGGCGCTCATGTTCCACCCCTCGATCGACATGCCGTACGGGAGCGAGGGGAACTTCCGGATGGAGCTCTCGGGCTACTACTTCTGCTCCTGGGACGAGGCTGCGCGCTGGTTCGGGGAGATCCAGGACACGCCGTTCGTCGACGAGCAGGCCGCCATGGCCTCGATCTCGGATCTGAACGGCGACGGCCACGACGACCTGATCAGCCAGGCGCCGGGGCCGCGTGCGTACTTCGGCGACGGCGCGGGCGGCTTCTCGGATCCGGGGTTCGATCCGTTCCCGGACGCGGCGAGCGCGACCACCGTGGTGTTCGGCGACGTCGACAACGACGGCGATCGCGACGCCTTCGCCGGGCCGTACGTCGGGGCGGACGACGACGGTGACGGCTGGACCAAGCTCGAGGGCGACTGCAACGACACGAACGCGGCGATCAGCCCGGACGACGACGAGATCCTGGACAGCGGCGTTGACGACGACTGCGACGGCGTGGCGGACCACGGGACCGAGACCTCCGACTCGGACGGCGACACGGTCACGATCGCCGAGGGCGACTGCGACGACACGAACGCCGCGATCGCCCCCGGCGCGGCGGAGCTGCTCGACGGGCTCGACAACGACTGCGATCAGTGGGTCGACGAGGACTTTGTGAACCAGATCCTGCTGAACGACGGGACCGGGCACTTCACCGGGCTCTCCGCCGCGGGCGTCGAGGCGCTCGACCAGAGCACGGTCGGCGCGTGGGGCGACGGCGACGCCGACGGCTTCCTCGACATCTACTGGGGCAACTGGCTCGTCCACTACCCAAGCGATCCCGCGGTGCCGGGGCGCTACTTCGAGGGGGTCGGCGACGGGACGTTCGTCGACGCGCAGGCGGGCGCGGGGCTGGTCCTGCCGACGCCCTTCTCGACCTACGGCGTGATCTGGAACGACTGGAACAACGACGGCGCGCAGGACATCTTCGTCGGCAACTACCACATGTACCCGAACCAGCTGTGGGAGAACCAGGGTGACGGCACGTTCGTCGACGTCGCCGAGGCGATCGGGGTCGCGTTCGACGACATCCCGTCGGAGTACCCTGGGCTGCCGGGAGGGCACACCTACGGCGGCGACTTCGGCGACGTCGAGAACGACGGCGACATGGACTTCTACATGGCCAACCTCGCCCACCCGCGCACGCAGCCGTGGGGCGATCCGAGCATGTTCGTCGTCAACGGGGGCGCGCCCGACTACCTGTACGACAACCGGAAGGAGGAGTTCGGGTTCATCTACGACGAGGGCGACATCGGCGCGACGTTCGCGGACTACGACAACGACATGGATGTCGACCTCGTCGTCACGTCGCTCTACCCGTGGCACTTCTCGCGCCTGTACCGCAACGACGGCGGGACCTTCTTCACGGACGTGACCTACGAGACGAACACGGCGGTCAACCACGCGATCAGCGCGGTGTGGTCGGACGTCGACGAGGACGGCGACCTCGACCTGTTCATCGGCGGCGGCCTCCCCACGCAGTACATCCACACCTTCGAGAACCGCGTGGGCCAGGACAACAACTGGATCGCGCTCGTGCTCGAGGGGACGACGACGAACCGCGACGGCATCGGCGCGCGGGTCACCCTGGAGGCGGGCGGCGTCACCCAGATGCGCGACGTCCGCGGCGGCGGCGGCAACGCGAACGGCAACGTGCAGTCGACGCGAGTCGTGCACTTCGGTTTGGCGTCGGAATCGACGATCGACTCGCTCACCGTGCGCTGGGTCGGCGGCGCGACCGAGACCTTCACCGGCGCCGCGCCGAACGGGCGGTACCACGTCGTCGAGGGGAGCGGCACCGCGACGCTGATACCCTGACGAAGCGCCTTCTCGACCTCGCCCCCGGATTTGGCTCAGACACCCTCTGCAATTTCCCGAACGGTTCGACGGGTGATTGGAATAGTTCAAACTAAGTGGACAGCGGATCGCGGTCCCGCCGCACGGACAGCATGGAAGCGATCGCGATCGGGCTGCCGGCAACGGTTTCTGAAGGTCATTTGAGCGATCGACTTCGTTGACGGACAGCGGAAGACACACGTCCGCACCCAGATCCCGGAAATCCAGCCGGTGACGTCCAGCGATGAAGTGCTGAACGTCGCTACAACGCCGACGCGGTGTACATCGTGACGAGCGGCGGGAGGAACGAGCCGTCCGGGAACTCGACCGCGAGATCGCCGGCGCGGTAGGCGATCGATGCGGCGCGGTACGCCTTCCGGAACTCCAGCCAGTCGCGTCGATACCGTCTGCGCACGGCAGGGTCGGACGCGTGGCACAGCGGCTGTCGCCCGGACTCCTTCGGGG
>JALNZK010000239.1 GCA_023229365.1 Pseudomonadota bacterium
GCAGACGGAGACGGTGCC
Organism: Pseudomonadota bacterium; assembly: GCA_023229365.1. Classification (NCBI taxonomy): domain Bacteria; kingdom Pseudomonadati; phylum Pseudomonadota; species Pseudomonadota bacterium. The sequence continues at coordinate 19 of JALNZK010000239.1, forward strand.
GGCGGCGGACTACGAGGTGGACGTGATGCCGACGAGCTGCGGGTACTCGTACGCGACGGGGGCCGACGTCTGGTTCGACATCCCGGTGCCGGCGGCGACGCAGATGACGTTCCAGTGCACGTCGCCGTACGGATCGTACTACTTCGGCTACTCGCTCGACTGCACGGCGTGCACGCTGAGCCAGTACGGGTACTCGACGGGGTCGTTCGTCTACACGAACACGACGGCGGAGACCGTGGACGTGCACGCGTTCATCCAGGACTACTACCTGACGGCGGGCAACTTCACGGCGACGGTCTCGCTGGTGGATCTGCCCGAGGGCGACACGTGCATCGACGCCGTGGACATCGCGTCGTTCCCGCACACCTGGAGCGGGACGAGCACGCTGTTCATCCACACCTGCCCGGCGGGCGTGTGCCCCGGGACGAGCGGGCCGGACGTCTGGCACGAGGTGACCGTCCCGGCGGACACGGTGCTCCGGGTGGAGAAGACCGCCGGCACGTCGAACACGTTCATCGCCGCGGTCTCGGACTGCGGGGGCGCGCCGACGGTGCTCAGGTTCGTGAAGGCGCCGGAGAACCCCGAGATCCTGGTGTGGCACAACCAGAGCGCGTCGCCCGTGACGGTGTACGTGGTGACGGGGCTCGTGTCCTCGGGCACGCTGACGACGACGCAGTTCACGTTCAGCCTGGCGGCGCCGGTGGCGGGCGACTTCTGCACGAACGCCGTCGCGGTGCCGCAGGGCTCGACGGCGCACTACACGGGCACCTGGGCGGCGCTCGGGGACTACTGGTGGGGCGGCGCGGGCTGCGGCGCGGCGGGCGGCGCGGAGGTCTGGTTCGAGGTGCCGGTGCCGGCGGCGCAGCGGCTGACCGTCACCGAGCTGACGGGGATGGAGGACGTGAGCCTGAGCCTCCTGAACGCGTGCGGCGACACCGCGTGCGAGCTCACGTCGGACACGGGGATCCTGCAGTACCTGAACACCACGTCCTCCGCGCAGACGGTGTACGTCGCGGTGGACGCGATGGACGACTCGCCGGCGTTCGCGGGCTACGACGTGACGTTCAGCTGGGACGTGCAGCCGCAGGGCGACCTGTGCGCGAACCCGATCCCGATCGACGTGACGAGCCTCGACGTGAGCTGGACGTCGGGCGACTGGACGAGCTTCACGGACACGGTGACGATGACGGACGCGTCGTGCGAGGACGCGGACGGCCGCGACGTGTGGTTCGACGTGACGGTGGGGCCGGCGCAGAAGCTCGTCGTGACGAACGAGGACCTGACCGTCGAGACGCGGCTGCACGTCGTGGACGAGTGCGGCGAGGACGAGGTCTGCGTCGTGTCCGCGGCCGAGGAGCTGATCTGGTACAACGAGTCCGCGTCGAACGCGACGGTGACGATCGGGTTCGAGGCGTACGACAACGCGACCGTCGCGGGCGGCATCGACGTGCTGTTCGCGACCGAGGCGATCGCCACCGGCGACTCCTGCGCCACGGCGATCGACGTGAACGAGGGGACCGTGCCGTGGACCAACTACCAGCCGCTGTCGGACTTCGGCTCGTCCTGGCCGAACGGGGTGTGCGAGCCGGCGTCGGGCAGCACGGTGTGGTACGCGATCGACGTGCCGGACGATCGGGTCGTGAAGGTGGAGGAGCTGAACTCGGTGGACGCGGTCGTCTACCTGACCGAGGACTGCCCGGTCCTGGACACGTGCCTCGGCTCGTCGGACGCGCCGGAGATGGTGAACTGGTACAACACGAGCGGGGCGACGAAGACCGTCTACGCCGCGGTGCGCGGCAAGACGGCGACGAGCGGGACCGTGCAGACGCGGGTGAGCGTCTCCACCGCGGCGAACGGCAACTTCTGCTCGAACGCGATCCCGATCGACCTGACCTCCACCGCGACGGGCTCGTGGTCCGGCGACCTGTCGAGCTTCGTGGACGGCTTCACCGGCAGCACCGGGTGCGCCGGCGCGATCGGCCCCGAGGTCTGGTTCGCCGTCACCGTGCCCGCCGGCAACTGGCTGAACGCGTCCAACGGCACGTCCACCGATGTCGCGGTCCAGATGCTCGGGAGCTGCGCGACGAACAACTGCGTCGTGGCCGGAGCCAGCTCCGCCTGGTGGCAGAACAGCTCGTCGTCCGCGGCGACGGTCTACGTCGTCGTCGAGGGTGACGGCATCGTCACCGGCGCGCTCGACCTGACGTTCACGCGGATGACCACGCCGCCCGAGGTGACGCTCGGGACCGGGACCTCCGACTACTACATGCCGATGGAGCTGTTCTGGAACTACTCCTACTCGCAGACGATCTACCTCCCGAGCGAGCTGTACGCGGGCCCGATCCAGCAGATCGGCTGGCAGTACAACGGCGCCGGATCGTCGACCGAGACCATCGTCATCTACATGGGGCACACGACCAAGGCGACGTTCTCGAGCGGCACGGACTGGGTCACGCTCGCCGGACTGACGCAGGTCTACAGCGGCACGCTCGCCCTGAGCTCCTCCGGGTGGTACATGATCGACCTCGACACGCCGTTCAGCTACAACGGCACGGACAACCTCGTGATCGCGGTCGACAAGAACACGGGCTCGTACATCACTTCCATCACGTATTTCTACTGCTCCTCGGTGACGGGCACGCGGTCGCTCTACTACTACAGCGACTCCACCAACCCCGCGCCGGCCTCGCCGCCCTCGGGCTACACGGCCTCGTACATGCCCAATACAAGGATCCACTACTGACCGTCCCCCGGCTTGCGGCGTTCTTTCGTTCGCCTGTCGAATGAAAAATCGAAGATTCTCCTGTGAGCCCATCGAGTTGTCGGTCACTAATGTGTTTGAGATGTTCAGACCCCGTCGCTTCGCAAGGGGGGTGACCCTGCCTGCTGACGGCGGTTCGAAGAGACTGAAAGGGGAGATGTCGATGCGGCGAGCTAGATTCATGACGGTCATCGTGGTCGCGGCCTCCATGTGGCTCTGGTCGTGCGCGAAGAGCAGCGAGCACAAAGACGGAGACGGTGGGACCGACGCGGATTCGGACTCGGACTCGGACACCGACATCGACTCGGACACCGACACCGACTCGGACACCGACACCGACTCGGACACTGACACCGACACCGACTCGGACGCCGGCGCGCCGGACGGCGGCTCGACGTGCGAGGGCGCGATCGAGGTGCCGGACGAGCCGCTCGAGTGGGACTTCGTGAGCGACTGGATGTTCTTCACGGAGGACACGTTCGACGGGGCGATGCCGGGGTGCGAGGACAACCTGGGGAACACGGCGTGGTTCGAGGTGCCGGTTCC
>JALNZK010000240.1 GCA_023229365.1 Pseudomonadota bacterium
ACTTGACGAGGCCGAACGCCGCCTCGGGCATTACCGCCGTGATGCCGTCGATGATGACGTCGTTTATCCCGGTCTTCAGGTTCGCGTGCTCCTCGAGCATCGAGCCGGAGAGATCGACCATGATGAGGACGTCGGCGCGCGTGATCTCGGTCCCGAACTCGAGGTCGCGGAACTCGTGCTCGGGCGCGTCGAACGGGAGGATGACGAAGAACACCTCCGCCGGCGGCGCGTCCTCGCCGTCGAGGGGGTCGGAGCCGTAGGCGACCTCCACGACGTCCATGAACCCGTCGTCGTCCGAGTCCGGGTCCGTGGGATCCGTGCCGTGGAGGTACTCCTCGGAGTCCGGCAGGCCGTCGTTGTCCGAGTCGAAGTCCTGGTAGTCCGGCGTGCCGTCGCTGTCCGAGTCCACGTCCGTCTCTTCGGCGTCGCTGAAGCCGTCGCCGTCCGAGTCCTCGTCCAGGTAGTTCGGGATGCCGTCGTCGTCCAGGTCCTCGGCGCCCTCGTCGTCGTCCGAGATCCCGTCGCCGTCCGAGTCCTCGCCCGGGCTCAGGGTGTCGGTGTCGGCGTCCGAGTCCGAATCGATGTCCGAATCGCCGTCCGTGTCCGCGTCGCCGCCCACCCCGGCGTCCTTCTCGCAGCCGAGCGCGAGCGAGCCGGCGACGAGCGACAAGACGATCCCGACGAGCACGAGATGGACGGTTCTCACGCGGCACCTCCTGGACAGCGGCGTTCCCACACACAGTGTATTCGATAGGACGAAGAAGATGTCCGAATTTCGATCGGGCGGCGGGGGCTCAGAACAGCGGGCAGCGGGCGGCCGAGCCGCACTCCTCGACGACCGTGTCCGGCGTGTCGTCCGAGTAGCCGGCGCGGACCTCGGCGAACGTCTCGTAGAACAGGCAGTCCTGGGCGGCCCAGCACTCCTCGAGCGACAGCTCGTCGACGAGGCTGCCCTCGACGTCCAGCGTGCCGCCGGTCGCGCTCGCGTCGCCCTCGCCCTCACCCTCGGCGGTCCACCGCGACTCGACGGCCAGCGTCTCGAGGAGCCCGTCCGGGCCGTCCTCGGGCCAGACGTCGGCGTCCAGCGTGAAAAGGAGCTCCCCGGCCATCCCCTCGTCGTAGCGCGTGTACGCGTACAGCGCGTCGATCACCTGCCCGTCCGGCGTCGCGAAGCCCTCGAACGCCGCATCCACGATGAACGGGTGCTCGCGCACGTCGAAGTCGTACACGATGCGCCCAGCGTCCGGCGTCGGGTACGCCGTGTCGATGGCGTGCACCGCGGAGTAGTCGATCACGATGGTGCCCGTCGAGGCGTGCGGCTCGTCGCTCGCGTCGACGTCGCCCCAGACGATCGGCATCCAGGGCTCCCCGGCCTCGGCGTTGACGTTCTTGCCGTCGAGCTCGAACGTGAACGCCCCCGCCCTCTCCTTCTCCATCACGAACTGGAACTGGATGCGCGAGAGCGACTCGGCCCACGGCCCCCACATGTAGCCGTCCTCCGTCTTCTCCGTGTACGGCTGATCCAGGATCGCGTCGATCCAGCCCAGCGTCACCTCCAGCCCGCCGTTGACGTACCACTTCGCGGCGCGGGTCAGCTGGTAGACCTCGCCGTCGACGTAGAACCACTCGCCCCCGCTCTCCTCCTGGCACAGATCCTCCGCGCACCCGTCCTCGATGTACGGATCGAGCGCGCCGTTCACGGAGACGAGGCCGGCCGGTTCGGTGAGATCGGCGTCGTCCCCGCCGATGCGGACCATGAGATCCTCCTTCTCCGGGATCGCGTTCCCAAACTCCTCGTCAGCGACCTGCCACGGCCAGCAGGCCTGGGCGGCGACGGTGACGAACAACCCGACGGCGGGCAAAGCGGCTGACGTCTTCATGGCAACCTCCCTGGGGCTATCGGCCCGAAATCCGGGCCTCCAGCATTGAGACACGCGGCCCCCGGGGAGCCGTCACTGCGAAATTGCATCGGCGCACGCATCGGGGCATAGTGGCGGCCATGCCGAGCCCCAAGAGCCGCGCCCGGGCGTTCCGGATCTGCCACCTCTCCGACCTCCACGTGCCGCTGCGCGAGGCGACGCGGCCGCACGAGCTCGCGAACAAGCGCCTCCTCGGGTGGCTCAACCTGAAGCTGAGCCGCGGCTCCGCGCACCGGCTCGACGTCCTCGAGGGGCTGCTCTCCTCGGTCGGCGGGGAGCGCGCGGATCTCCACGTCATCACGGGCGACTTCTCGAACCTCGCGCTCGATCGCGAGTTCGCGGAGGCGGGCGCCCTGCTCGCGCGGTTCGGCCTCACGCCCGACAACACGATCATCGTGCCGGGGAACCACGACCGCTACACGATCTCGGCGGACCTCGGCGCGGCGTTCGAGCGGGGCCTCGCGCCGTTCGCCGAGGGCGACGTGGGGAGGACGCGGCGGTACCCGCGCACGCGCATCCTCGGGCCTGTCGCGCTCGCCGCGCTCGACACCGCCGTGTGGCGCGGGCCGATCCGCGCCGCGGGCAGGCTCGACGCGGCCCAGGCGGACAGGCTCGCCGCGTTCCTCGACGGCAAGGAGGCCGAGGGGCTGTGGCCCGTGATCGCCATGCACCACCCGCCCTTCGAGCTGGAGGGCGACTACAAGCGGCAATACCGCGTGGGGCTCGAGGGCCGCGAACACCTCTCCCGCGCGCTCGCCGGGCGCTCCGGGACGATCATCCACGGCCACCTCCACGCGCTGTCGCGGCGCGCGATGGGCGACTTCGACGCGATAGGCGTCACGTCGGCCTCCCACGACGGAGGGGGCGCGACGGCGCAGGCCGCGTACCACGTGTACGCCTTCGATCGCGCCGGCCTGCTCGACGCGACGATCGTGCGGTTCTGGCCCGGCCCGAACGGCGGACGCCGGGAGCGCGTCCCGCTGCCCAAGGAGGCATGACATGGACAAGAAGGTGATCGCGACCAAGAAGGCGCCGGCGGCGGTCGGCCCGTACTCCCAGGCGATCCGCGCGAACGGGTTCCTCTTCGTCTCCGGCCAGCTCGGCATCGATCCCGCGGCCGGCAAGCTCGTCGAGGGTGTCGAGGCGCAGGCCGAGCAGGCGCTCGACAACATGGGCGCGATCCTCTCCGAGGCGGGGATGGGGTTCGGGAGCGTCGTGAAGGCGACCGTGCTGCTCGCGAGCATGGACGACTTCGCTCTGGTGAACGCGATCTACGCGAAGCGCTTCCCCGAGAACCCGCCGGCGCGCGCGGCGTTCGCGGTCGTGAAGCTGCCGCTCGGCG
>JALNZK010000241.1 GCA_023229365.1 Pseudomonadota bacterium
CCGGCCTTCACCCAGACGGGGCAGTACTCGGGCCCGCCGACCGCGGTCACCGCGCTGCCGGCCGAGTAGATCCCGGCCTGGATCGTCGTGTAGGCCGTGCTCCACGTCAGGCCGTCGCCGGAGTCGGCGAGGGCCGCGTCCACGAACCGGACGCACGTCCCGCAGTCGTCGTCCTCGACGTCGCCGAACCCGGGCAGGCACGACGCGCAGCCGCTCGCGACGTCCCAGTTGCCGACGCACTCCTCGCACTCGGCCGCGATGTCCCAGTTGCCGAGGCACTGGCACTCCGCGTGCTCGGCGTCGAGATCCACGCAGGTCCGTTCACGTCCGGGCAGTCCTCGGCGATCTCCCCGATGTCGTCACAGGAATCGAAGTTGTAGACGTCGCCTTCGCCCTCGCCGGCGCACTGTTGGTACGCGTCCTCCGTGCAGTCCGTGTCCGTGTCCGTGTCGGTGTCCGTGTCCGTGTCGGAATCCGAGTCCGAGTCGGAATCCGAGTCCGAGTCGGAGTCGCCGATCTTCACGTCGGTCATCACGAGGGAGCACGCGCCGAAGGCGGCGCAGATCGACGCGACAATCGCTGCGCGCGATGCGACACCACAAATCATTTTCGACAAAGTCGTCGTCATCGTTAGAACCTCCAGGCCGCGACCGCGCCCGCGCCGTCGGCCGTTACGATTGGGGAGAACGCGACCGCATCGCCGTCGGCGCGCTCCTTGTCCCGAAAGACGATCAACAGGACCGCACCCGTCACCGCGATCGCCGCGCCCGCCGGGATCAGGACGTCCGTGGTGAGCGCCAGCGCGTCGCGCCGGTCGATGTCGTCCCGCTGGTTGGCCGGACACTGCCCGCCCGCGCACGCGTCCTGGATCGACTTGTTCGCCGACAGCGCGAGCCCGCCCGTGACCGCGCCGCCGACGAGCGCCGCGGCCCCGACCCCCACGGCGATCCAGCCGGCCGTGCGGATCTTGCGGTCCCGGATCGCCTTCCCGTCCTCCGCCGCGACCGGCTCCGGCAGCCGCGGGTTCGCGTCCACGAGCAGGTTCTCCTCGCCGCCGACGCGCACCGCGCGATCGGCCAGCAGCTCGCCGCCGAGCTCGACCCGCACCGCGTGGTCCACGCCGGCCGCCACCCGGATCCGCCCGGGCAGCGGAGCGCGCCCGCGCTCGACGCCGTCGACCAGGACGAGCGCGCCGGCCGGCGCCGAGATCTCGATCGAGCCCGACATCTTCCGCAGGCGCTCCACCTCGGCGAGCACCTCCCCGCGCCGCGTCACCTCGATCTCGTCGCCGCCCTGCGAGAGGTACTGCTCGAACGCCTCGAGCGCCTCGCCGTGCCGCTTCAGCGCCGCCTCGCACTGCCCGACGTTGTACAGGAGCTTCCACGACGGGTTCAGCTCGTACGCCTTGCGGAACAGCGTGACCGCTCCCTCGTAGCCTCCGGAGTCGAACTTCTCGACCGCCTCCTGGAACGCCGCGCGCGCCTCCCTCTCGGCCTTCTCCTCGGCTGTCTCCGCGGCCTTGTCCTTCTTCTTCTTCTGCGCCTCCGCGGGCCCCGCAAAGGCCACAGCGAGGGCGAGGCCCACGACCGCCACACACCATCTCTTCGACATCGCGTTCCTCCGGCCCGAGTCGATCCTCCGACCCGGATTTCAGGACGACAGCATAGCAGATTCCCGGAACCCCGGGTCAAAGGGCGTTCACTCGAACGCCAACGGCGGGACGACGACTGACCTCTCGCCGCCGTAAAGGAACCTATATGTGGCGAACGTCGCGAGCACGCGCTTCGCGTAGCCGCGCGTCTGGGAGAACGGGATCCCCTCGACGAACATGTCGAGGCTCTGGCCCGGCTTGGCGGCGAGCCACTTCTTCACCGCGCCCTCGCCCGCGTTGTAGCCGGCGATCGCGAGCGCAGGGTGGCCGTCGAACTCCTCGTCGAGGTAGGCGAGGTAGGCGGCGCCGAGGCGGATGTTCGTCGCGGGATCGCGCAGCGTCTTGCCGTTGATCTTCGCCTCGAGCTTCAGCCGCTTCGCCATGCTCCGCGCGGTCGGCAGGATCAGCTGCATCAGCCCGACGGCGTTGGCCCACGACTCGACGCCCGCCGCGAAGCCGCTCTCCTCGCGCATGATCGCCCACAGGAGCGCCCGGTCCACGCCGCTCTCGGCCGCCGCGGCGTCGACCTCCGCCTCGAACGCGGTCGGGAACGCGAGGGTCCAGTACACGAGGTCGCTCCCGGCCGGGTACCGGCGCTGCCAGTCTGCGCCGTGGCCCGACGAGAGCTCCTTGGCCGCCGTGAACTCGCCCGCGCGCCGGAAGAGCGCGGCCGCGATCCAGTGGACGCTCGGGCTGGTCCCGCGATCGGCCAGGATGCGATCGAACTCGCGGCGGGCGCGGGAGTAGAGGCCTAAGCGCACGAGCTCCACGGCCTCCGCGAGGCCCGGCGTGCCGTCGATCAGCGCGCGCTCGAAGCGGGTCGTCGGCGCGCCGCCCGGCGGCGCCAGGCTGTCGAGGAGCGTCTCGGTGCGCGTCGGATCGAGCGCGGCGAGGCGCGCGTGGGCGAGCACCATGTAGTAGGTCAGCGGCGCGGACGCGATCACGTGCTCGTAGGCCGCGATCGCCGCGTCCTCCCGGCCGAGCAGCTCCTCGGCCCGGCCGAGCCAGTAGCCGGAGCGCCCCGCGGCGTACCACCCCTCCTCCACCGGGAACTCCTCGTGGTAGCGGCCGAGCGCGGCGCGCGCCGTCTCGTTCTCGCCCCGCCCGAGCGCGTCGAACGCGAGCGACCACAGCGCCTCGCCACGCATGTCGCCCCTCGGGTACGCGTCCGGCAGCGACGTGACGAGCGACTCGAACTGCGCGCGATCGCCGAGCGCGAGCCACGAGCGGGCCGCGTGCAGGCGGGCGTCGTCGGCGAGCGAGTTGGTCGGGAAGTCGGCCTCGACCGCGCCGAACAGGCGGATCGCGTCGTCGAGGCGATCGGCGCTCATGCTCGCCCGGCCGCCCTGGTAGAGCGCCTTGACGGCGATGCCGGGGTTCGCGCGGCACGACGCAGCCACCTCCTCGAAGAGCGGCGCCGCCCGCGCGTGATCGCGCTGCCGGAAGACGACCGTCGCCCGCTCGAACCGGATCCGGCACGAGAGATCGCCGCCCTCGCGCGCGAGCTTCAGGGCGCGGCCGTACGCCTTCTCGGCGTCCTCGTGCCGCATCCGCCGCATGAGCGCCGCGGCGGCGT
>JALNZK010000242.1 GCA_023229365.1 Pseudomonadota bacterium
CTGTCCGCGACGTGGTGCTTCGCCTTCGGGGGCATCATCCATTTCGAGTACGGTTGTGCCGGTTCCAACATCTGTTGCGAGTCGGGAGGCGACACGGACACGGACACGGACACGGACACGGACACGGACACGGACACGGACAGCGACACCGACATCTGCTCGCCCGCCGCGGAGATCGAGTGCGACGGGAGCAGCTACGCGAGCACGTACGACACCGGCTCCACCGATCTCATCGACTCCTATGCCGGGTGCAGCGCCACGAACGAGACCGGACGCGAGTACGTGTTCGAGTACACGCCCGCGACGAGCGGCGACGTCACGATCAACATGTACGGCGGCTGGACCACCGGGAACATCGACCTGTTCCTCCTCGAGAACTGGTGCGACCCCGACAGCTGCATCGCCAAGTCGACCGGCACGAGCTCCAACGGCACGATCGAGCGGTACCTCACGGCGGGCACGACCTACTACATCGTCGTCGACGGGTACGCGGGCGCCGGGGGCGACTTCGGCCTCACGATGACGTGCCACGAGGATCCCGGGTTCCTGAAGATGTCGTTCTGGGAGAAGATCATGTTCTACCCCTACAACGCGCACCGCATCCTGGTCGGCCCGTCGACCTCGACGAACCCGACGACGTCGTCCTGGACCGTCCTCGCGGACGCGATCGACATGAACGACGTGACCTACAGCTGGACGCAGGGCTACACCGTGGACGTCTCGGACTGGTCGGGGACGGCGATCCGGTTCGCCTTCCACTACTACGGCGAGTCCTTCGACGACAAGTGGTACCTCGACGACGTGTGCGTGGGCGTGGACGCGGACACCGACGGCGACCCGGACTCGTGCTTCTACCAGGAGGGGTTCGAGGTGCCCGGGTATCCCAGCCTTCCCATGGGGTGGGTGACGTACGACGGCCCGGACAACGACTGCTCGGTCGATTGGCGCACGTCGCTCGACAACTACCACACGGGCATCACCTCCGCCCTGCGCGAGTACCCGGAGTCGGGCGAGACGTCGGACAGCTACCTGATCAGCCCGGCCATCTCGCTGCCGTAGCCGAGGAGCTCCCTACTCTTCCATGTCGACGATGAGCCGGGTCGTCTGCCCCGGCCGGATGACGAACCACCGCTGGACGGATCTGGGGAAGTCGGGGTTGGTGAACACCGCCTGGTGCCTCCCCGCCGATAGCTTGAGCGGCGACGTCGGCAGGAAGGGCAGCTCGCCGCGCGGTTTCCTCCCGTCGATGCGGATCTCCGCCCAAGGTGAGGCGTTCGCCACGAGGAAGCCGAAGCCGCGCGGTCTCTCGTTCGCCGGCGCCCCTTCCTCCGCGACGCCCGCGTCGGTCCCGGCGTCCACTGCCCGCGGCGCAGGCGGCGTGACCGGCGGTTTCCGTGCGTCCATAGGAGGCGCGCCCGCATCCTCCTGGGCGCCGCCGTCCGCCTCCGCCGATTCGTTCGCGCGACCGTCGTCCGGCCAGCGCAGCCAGGCGGTCGCGAGCCCGGCCGCGATCAGGGCGGCGGCGACCATCGCGGCGATCACCCCGCGGTTGCGCCGGCGCTTGCGGGCGGACTGTGGCGCATCGGAGCGGAACGACGCGGATCGGACCTCCGAGGCGAACGACGCGAGCTCGGCGCGCACCGCCCCGCGCCCCCCGCTCGCCGCCTGCCGCGTCAGCCGCGACTGCAGCTCGACGACCAGCTCACCGACCCGGGACGGGGAAAACGCGCCGTACGACTCGTGGAGCAGCAGGGTCAGCTCCTGCCGCGCGTCCTCCGCCGTCTGGTACCGCTGCGACGGATCGAACGACACCGCCTTGTCGACGATCGCCGAGAGCCGCGGATCGAGCCACGGCGCGACCTCCCCCAACGCGGGGTACCCGCGCCGCTCGGCGAGGAGGCGGAGGACGTCCACGCGCGAGCCGCCCCCCGCGGGGTGCCGCCCGAGCAGGAGCTCGTAGAGGGTGACGCCGAGCGAGAAGACGTCGCTGCGCCGGTCGACGGCCTCCCCCGCCGCCTGCTCCGGGGACATGTAGTGCAGCTTCCCCTTGACGATGTCGGCGTCGTCCGTCGCGCGCTGCGCCTCGGAGAACGCGATGCCGAAGTCGCAGAGCTTGACCTCGCCGGCGCGGCTCACGAGGACGTTGTTCGGCGATACGTCCCGGTGCACGAGCTTGAGCGGGTTGCCCGCGGCGTCGCACGCCGTGTGCGCGTAGTGCAGCGCCGACGCGACGCCGATGCCGATCCACAGGGCGACGTCGGGGGGCAGCGCGATCCCCTCCACCCGGCACGTCTCCACCATCGTCTCGGCGTCGATGCCGTCGATGAACTCCATGACGAGGTAGGGCCGACCCTCGATCTGGCCGAAGTCGAAGATCGGCACGATGTTCCCGTGGACGAAGCCGGCGAGCGTCTTCGCCTCCTCCGTGAACATGGAGACGAACCGCGGATCCGCGCCGAGGTCGGGGCGGATCATCTTGACGACGATCGGCTTGATGAAGCCGCCCGGGCCCCGGGTCTCGCCGAGGAAGAGCTCGGCCATGCCCCCGGAGGCGATCTGGCGTTTCAGGATGTATGGTCCGAACGATCTCGGCCAGCCGACGGCGTCCTGCATCCTTCTTTGCTACAGAGCGGGCGCGCCCGAGTCAACAACCCGTCGAGCCTTTGCCGCTCACCAGCGCGCGAGCACCTCGGTGACCACGAGATCGTCGCCGTCCCGCGCCACGCCGACGCCCAGGTGCGTGTACGAGCGGCTGAGCAGCTCGATCCTGTGCGACGGGCTCGCCATGAGGTTGCGGTGCACCCGGGAGGCGCTCGAGCTGCGCGCGACGTTCTCCCCAAACGCGGACGGGGCGAGCTCCGAGGCGCGCAGCCTGTCGGCGAGCATCGCGCCGCTCGGGGAGCGGTGCCCGAAGTAGCCGAGGGCGACCATGTCGGCGCAGTGGGCCGCCGCGACGCGATCGAGCCGCGCGTCCCGCGCGAGCGGGGCGAGCCCGAGGCGCTTCCGCGCCGCGTTGACGAGGGTGACGATGCGCGCGTCCGGCGCCTCCGCCCAACCG
>JALNZK010000243.1 GCA_023229365.1 Pseudomonadota bacterium
CTCGCGCCCGCCAGCCCGAGCATCAAGACGCGGAGCTGCGGCGAATCGGGGACGCGCCGCAGCCCGGCGCGCAGCGTGTCGGCTGCCTCGCCTACGTCGCCGTCCAGGATCTCTCGCGCGGCCTTCCCGAGCGTCAACGCGATGCATGACCCGTCTTCCTGAACGATCTCGATCCACCGCGCGAGCACGCGCCGCAACGCGATCGAGTCGGCGGCCGCGCGGGACAGCCGCGCGAGGCTCCGCAGGGCGACCGTGTAGCCGCTCGTCGCGTCGAGCGCCCGTTGGTAGCAGATCCACGCTTCGACGGGCCGCCCGAGACGCCGTTCGAGCGCCCGCCCAGCCTCGTGGAAGCACATCGCGGACGCGGCCGGATCGCTCTCGACGCAGTCCTCGGCGTTGGAGAGGAGCCCGACGAGGTGCTCGACCGACTCCCGATCCATGGAATCCGCGGATCTCTGCAGCCCTTCTAGCCCGGGCGGCGGCTCGCCGAGCTCGAACCCGGAGCCGGACGCGGCGCGGATGGACTCGAGCAGCCCGCTCCTGTCCACGTTGATCTTCCGCCCCGTCATCGCCCGCCTCCCGCGCCGGTGATGCCGAGCGAGCGGCTCACGTCCACGTAGGTCCCGGCGAGCGCGAACCGGAACAGCTCCCGGCACCTCGGGATCTTCCCGATGGTGTCGCTCGTCTGCGCGCCGAGCCGCCGGAGCCCGGCCTCGCCGGCCGCCTCCTCGACGACGAGCGGCACGATGGTGACGAGGTCCGCTGCGGCGAGCAGCCCGAACCGATCCGCCGAGTACGACGCGGCCAGGACCCACGCCCGGAGCTGCTGCGGCGAGCACTTGAGCAGCTCACGGCACGAATCCGTGATCTTCTTCCTCACCTTCCGCGAGAGCGCCTTGCGCGCGACGACCACCATCTCCAGATCCGTCGGCATCGGCAGCGGCGCCTCCTCCCCGAGCGTCGCGGCGGCCAGCGCGAGCACCCACCGCAACGGTGTCGCCGCGTCCCCCTCTGTGAAAGCGCCGTGTCCGCGGACCGAGCGCCAGAGGCTGCGCGCCAGGAAGAACCGGGCGCGGGTGTCCTCGAAGTCCGTGAGGTCCGCGCTCACCGCCACCGCCGGGTTGTCGCCGAGCGCGGCGACCGCGCCGCGCGGATCGAACCCGATGCGGTGCACGTCCAGCGTCGTCACTCCGAGGAGCCTCGCCCACGGCGCGAGGAACGAGACGACCGGATCGCCGGAGCCCGGCGGGCAGAGCGTCGAGCGGCCGACCTCGGGCAGGTGCTCTCCGGACGGGAACGCCTCCGCGGTGATCTGCGCGGCATCGACGAGGATCGTCGCCGCCGGGCACCGCACCTCGTCCGCGTGCGTGATGCTGTCGACGACCGGCCCGAGCGGCGCGATCGGCTGCCCGCGCGAGGGGTTCGTCCTGCCGGTCCAAGCCTTGCCGCCGAGGAACTCGATCGTGTCGCGGCAGAGATCGACGCGGTCCTGGTCGCCCATGAGGGCGCACACCTCCCTGAGCTCCGCGACGCGGTGCACGTCCAGCGGTTCCTCGTCGACGCGGCCCCTGTGGATCTCGAAGGCGCGCTCGAGCTGCGGCATGATGTCGCCGCGATCCCGGGACTGCGCGAACGTCTTCAGGCACTCGAGATCCGCGGGGTCGATCTCGAGCGCCCGGTACAGCGTGCGCTCCGACAGCTCCGCGTCGAAGAGCGATTCCAGGGCGACCTTGGCGAGCTCGAGCAGGATCGACAGGCGCTTCGCCTTGTCCTCCACCAGGTCCACGAGCCTCGACAGCGCTTCGGCCTGCTCCTCGAACATCCCGGCCCTGCCCGCGAGCTTGGCGACGATGCGCTCGGTGGAGGGGTGCACGACCTCCGCCTCGCGGAGCGGCCCGAGGATCTCGAGCGCCCGGGAGACGTCGCCGAGATCCTCTCCGACGAGCTCCGCCGCGCGCCACAGGAAGGATCGCCTCTCGATCGGGTCGGTCGTCAGCTCCGTGAACGCGAGCATCGCGTCGGCGGCGTCCTCCGTCCGACCCGCGACGACGAGCAGATCGATGCGCGTGCGGTGGGTCACCAGCCGCTCGGGCTCGATCTCGAGCGCCTTGTCCATGGCGGCGATCGCACCTTCGACGTCGTCGATCGCGAGCAGGCGATCGGACTGCTCCTCGTACAACGCGATGAGATCCGTGGCCTCCGTCCGGTCGCGGCTCGCGGCGATCTGCTCCTCGATCTGCTTCGCGAGCGCTCCCTCGTCGCCGCGCGATCGGAGGATCCGGGTGAGGACCTCGTTGGCCTCCGCGTGATCGGGGACGCGCCGCAACGCCTCGCGGACGACCTTCTCGGCGCCGCGGCTGTCGCGGAGATCGTCCTGCATGATGGCGGTGGCCCGCGCGAGCTGCCGCACCTTCTCGTCCGGGTTCGCGTAGAAGCCCGCGAGGCGCCCGTGGCTCTCGGCCGCGTCGGCGTGCCGCCCGAGCGCGGCCGCCAGGCGCGCGCGAGCCCAGAGCAGCCCCGCATGCGCGGGAGACCCCAGAAGCTCCTCCTCGATGATCTGCAGCGCGCCGGCCGGATCCCCCGCGGCGGCCGCCGCCTCAACTCTGTCGAGGGCGAGATCGGCCCGCAAGCCGGGAGCCGCGAGATCCTCGGGCTCCGGCGCCGCCGCCCCCTCGAGCGCTGCCGCCGCCAGCCGAAACGCCGTAGCACAGGCACCCGTCGCCGCAGGATCGGCGAGCGCCGCGACGTGCGCGCCGAGCGCCCCCCGCCCGCCCGCGACCACCCTCCAGAGGCGCTCTACTGCGGAGGGCACTCCGCCCTCGTCGAGCCTGCGGAGCACGCCGTCCACTCCGACGACCGCGCGCCGCGCCTCGAGCGACTCCGTGATCCAGAGCTCGTCGAGCGCCGTGAGCCCTTCGCGCCGCGCCGCGGAGTAGAGCGCGTCCAAGGCCGCGACGTCGTCGGCGATCCCCTGCGCGAGCGCCAGGCAGAGCCGCGCCGCGAGCCCGAGCGCGCCGTCGAGAGCGGTCGCCGCCT
>JALNZK010000244.1 GCA_023229365.1 Pseudomonadota bacterium
GAAATCGACACGGCGGTGAAGATCGAAACGGTCATCGCGAAGAGAACTCGATGCATGCGCACCGGCGCTGGATTTTTCCAGAAGGCTTCCGAACCAAACGGATGGACAACTAATGTCTTTGAGCCTTGTTTGGGGCCTTGTTTGGGGACCTGCGTCCGCGAGAGGTGCTCGATGCCGAGCGCGTTCACCAAGCCCTCCATTCGCCGGTGCGACACGCCGCGCACCCACGCCTCGGCCACGACCGACACGAGCGCCCGCTCGCTGCGGCGATGGATGTCGAGCAGCCAATCCGGGAAGTAGCTGCCCTGCCGCAGCTTCGGGACCGCCAGGTCGATGCTTCCGACCCGGCTGTCCCACGGGCGCAGGCGATACCCGTTGCGGCGGTTGTTGCGCTCCTGGCTCCGCTCGCCGTAGCTCGCGCCGCACATCGAGTCCGCCTCTGCGCTCATCAGCCGCTCGAGCACCGTCTTGAGCAGGTCCCGTACGAGATCCTGGTCCACCTCGCGAATCGTGTTGAAAAGCTCCTCGAACATGTCGATCTTGGGGTTGGCCATCGCGTTCCTCTCCTTGGTTTCTAGACAATTCCAAGAAGGATGACGCGGTGGCCGCTTGCTATCCAGAGAACGGCCTACCCGTCGCCGCGAACTCGTACACCACCGGAGGGGACTCTACTGATCATCGAGGCGAGCAGCAGCGCTTCAACCACCAGGAACACCACTCCGAGAATGAGCTTCCATCTCTGATTGCTGACTCGGAAGAGCTTCATTTCGGACATGACAGCGCGCCTCGCCCCCTACCCCAACCCCACTGCCTTCCCGGCCTCGAGGATCTCGACGCGCGGGACGCCGAGCGAGAGGAGGTGCGTTCGCATCGCTTCCTCCGCCGACTTCTCGCCGTGGACGAGGAACACCGCCTTGAGCCGGCTGCGGTCGAGCCGCTGCACCCACCTGCCGATCTCGAGGTAGTCGGCGTGCGCCGAGAACGCATTCAGGATCTTGACGCGCGCCTTCACGGGGTGCTCCTCGCCGAAGATCCGCACGACGCTCTTCTTGTCCGCGAGCGCGCGGCCGAGCGTGTTCTGCGCCATGAACCCGACGATGAGGATCGTGTTGCGGTGATCGCCCACGCCGATCAGGAGGTGGTGCAGAATGCGCCCGGCCTCGCACATCCCGGACGCGGAGATCACGACGCACGGCATCCGCTGGTTGTTGATCCGCTTCGACTGCTCGACCGTGCGCGTCAGCTCGAGCGCGTCGAACGCGAACGGGCTCTCGCCCTTCGCGATGAACTCGGCGGTGGTCTCCTCGTCGTAGCACTCGGGGTGCTTGCCGAAGATCTCGGTCGCGGAGATCGCCATCGGGCTGTCGACGAACACCGGGATCTTCGGGATGCGGCCCGCCGAGTACAGCCGGTGCAGGTTGTAGACGAGCTCCTGCGTGCGGCCGATGGCGAACGCCGGGATGATCACGCGTCCGCCCTTCGCGGCGGTGTCGCGCACGATCTCGGCGAGCTCCTCCTCGGCGAACGCGAAGTCGTCGTGCTTCCTGTTGCCGTACGTGCTCTCGCACACGAGGTAGTCGACCGCGCCGAGCTCGGCCGGATCGCGGAGGATCGGCATCCCGGCGCGGCCGAGATCGCCAGTGAACGCCACCTTCAGCGGCCCACCCTCCCCCGCCACGTCGAACACGACGATCGACGACCCCAGGATGTGCCCGGCGTCGCGGAGCGTGACGGTGACTCCCGGCACGAGCGGGCGCTGCGCGTCGTAGTCGACCTCCACGTACCGTGCGGCCGCGGCGTCGGCGTCGTTCGTGCCGTAGAGGGGCGGCTGGGCCTTGCGGTTCGGGCGCGGGAACTTCCTCTGCCGCTTCTCGACGAAGGCGGCGTCCGCCTCCTGGATGCGCGCCGAGTCCGACATGACGAGCTTCGCCACGTCGCGCGTGGCCGCGGTCGAGAGGATCTCGCCGCCGAAGCCGCGCTTCACGAGCAGCGGGTAGTTGCCGCAGTGATCGAGGTGGCCGTGCGTGTTGACGCAGACGTCGATCGACGCGGGGTCGAACGGGAACTTCTCGTTCTTCTCCCGCGACTCCTCGCGGCGCCCCTGGAACACGCCGCAGTCGACGAGGATTCTGTGCGCGCCCGTGTCGAGGAGGTGCTTCGAGCCGGTGACTTCCTGCGCGGCGCCGTGGGCGGTGACGGTGATCATGGGAGCTCCTGTCTGGTCGTGCGTCGGGCACGTCGCGCCCCGAGTCTACCCGAGTCCAGGCATATCCTCCTCCCGAAAAAAACCCGGCCGCGCGGCCGATGCGGTATTCTCGGGATCATGAAACACGAGACATCGAAAAGAACGATCATGGCGGTCCTGGCGGTCGTCGCCCTCGCGGTGGCCGTCGGGTGCGACGACGACGACGGGTTCACGAAGGCCGAGGTGTGTGAAGATCGTTGCACGGCGATGGAGGAGTGCGACTGGGAGACCCCGGGGGACGGCGACTCCACCTGGAGCTCGAACGCGGAGAGCTGCGCCGAGAACTGCGAGGCGGAGTACGAGGACACCGGCGACTGCGGGGACGAGAAGCTCGACCGCGACCACTGCCTCTACTCGGAGGTGCTGCTCCTCGACTGCGACTGGGAGGCGGCCGAGGACGAGTGCGCGGCCGAGATCGAGGCCTACCAGGACTGCACCGGCCCCGCCGACGACCAGACCGCGGCCTGAGCGCCGCCGGCCCCGTCCCGGTTCGCGCCCGCCGCCTTGACCTCGCAAGGTCTTCGGCACATCTTCGACCCATGCCCCGAAGGCTCCTCGCTGCGGCCGCGCTCGCCGCGCTCGCCCTCGCGCTCGCGCCCTCCCTGAGGGCCGAGGGCTTCGGCCGGAGCCTCGCGGATCTGCGCCGCGACGTCGCGCGCTCGCCGGGCGATCCGGCCGCGGAGCTCGTCGCGCTCGAGGCGTTCGCGCAATGGGACGCCCACCCCGCC
>JALNZK010000245.1 GCA_023229365.1 Pseudomonadota bacterium
ACGAACGAGGGGCGGCGCAGGAACAAGGTCGAGCTCCACGCGTCGATAGAGGCCATCACGAGCCGCCACACCGCGGCGGAGGTCGCACGCGTGCTCGGGGTCGCGTCGATCCCGAACGCGCCGATCACGCCCATCGAGGAGGTCGCAGATCTCCCGTTCGTCGCCGCGACCGCCCTCAGGACCGTGACGCCGGACGGGCGAGTGGTGAGGCTGCCGCCGCCGGCGGTGCCCACCGAGCACCTGAAGGAGGTCGACGGCACGCTCCCGTTCGCCCCGGCGTACGGCGGGCACACCGACGCGCTGCTCGCCGAGGTCGGCGTCTCGGCCCAGGAGATAGCGAAGCTCAGGGAGAGGGGGATCGTCGCATGACGAGGTACGATTACGTCAGGCCGCACAGCCTCGCGGAGGCTCACGCGATGCGGGCCGAGATCGGGGACGCGCGGTTCATCGCGGGCGGGACCGATCTCATGATCCGGATCCGCGGCGGGGAGGTCCGCCCCACGGCGCTCGTCTCGCTGCGCAACATCGAGGATCTCGCCGGCGTCGAGGTGGACGGCGGCGCCCGCATCGGGGCCGCGACGACCATCGCCGACGTCGCGCGGCACGCGGGGCTCCTGGACAGGTTCCCGGCGCTCGTGCAGGCGGCCCGCCGGGTGGGCGGCCCGGCGATCCGCAACGCGGGCACCGTGGGCGGCAACCTCTGCAACGCCTCGCCCTGCGCGGACACGGCGCTGCCGCTCCTCGTCTACGGGGCTTCGCTCCGGATCGAGGGCGCGCGCGGCGGCCGCGAGATCCCGCTCGAGAAGCTCTTCAAGGGCCCGCGGGCGACGAGCCTCGCGCCGGACGAGATCGTGACGCACGTGATCCTGCCCGCCCCGTCCCCGAAGGCGACGGCGGTCTTCCTCAAGAAGGGCAGGGTGGCCATGGACCTCTCGGTCGCGAGCGTGGCCGTGCTGCTCGAGCTCGACGGCGAGACGTGCAGGTCGGCGCGCATCGCGGCGGGCTCGGTCGCGCCGACCCCGATCCGCCTGCCCGGGGCCGAGGCCTGCCTCGCCGGGAAGCGGCTCACCGACGACGTCGTCGCCGCGGCGTGCGAGGCGGCCATGCGGGAGGTCTCGCCCATCACGGACGTGCGCTCCACGGCCGACTACCGCAGGCGGATCATTGGGGTCTACTTGAAGCGGGCGGCGTACGGCCTGCTCGGACGGGTGACGCCATGAGGAAGGAAATCTCTTTCGTGGTCAACGGCGCCGACGTCACGGTGCTCGTCGGCTCTCACGAGCGGCTCGTCGACGTGCTGCGCGGTCCGCTGGGGCTCACCGGCACCAAGGAGGGCTGCGGCGCGGGCGAGTGCGGCGCCTGCACGGTCATCGTCGAAGGTCGGGCGGTCAACTCGTGCCTCTACCCGGCCTTCGAGATCGAGGGCCGGCGCGTGCTCACGATCGAGGGGCTCGGCACCGGGAACACCCTCGGGCCGATCCAGAAGGCGTTCGTGGACGCGGGCGCCGTGCAGTGCGGCTTCTGCACGCCGGGCATGATCATGTCGACCAAGGCGCTCCTCGACGCGACCCCCGATCCCTCGGACGCGGAGATCCGCGGCGCGCTCGTCGGCAACCTGTGCCGGTGCACGGGCTACGTGCAGATCGTCGAGGCCGTGAGGCGGGCGGCCTCCGCCGTCAAGGAGGCCAAATGAGCGCGTTCCACCACATCGGGAAGGAGATCTCGCGCCCCGAGGCGCCGGACAAGGCCGCGGGCCGGGCGATCTACATCCACGACTTCACGCGGCCCGGCATGCTGCACGGCAAGATCAAGTTCAGCGATCAGGTCCACGCGCGGATTCTTTCGATCGATACCTCCAAGGCCGAGCGCCTGCCCGGGGTCAAGGCGGTGCTCACGGCGTACAACACACCCGAGGTCCGCATCGGGTTCCTGCGCGACAATACGGCGCTCAAGAAGGGCAAGGTCCGGCAGTTCCGGGACGAGATCGCGGCCGTGGCGGCGATCGATCCGGACGTCGCGGCCGAGGCTGTTGCGCTCATCGAGGTCGAGTACGAGCCGCTGCCGGCCGTGTTCAGCCCGGCCGAGGCGCTGCGCGAGGGCGCGCCGCTCGTGCACGAGGTCGACCCCCAGGGCAAGCCGCGGACCGACAACCGCCTCGCGCTCAAGTTCCACCACGAGTCGGGCGACCTGCAGGCGGGCCGCGCCGCCGCGGCGCACGTCGTCGAGGGCGAGTTCTCGACGCAGTGGATCCAGCAGAGCTGCATGGGGACGGCCGGGTGCATCGCCGAGTTCGATCTGAACCAGAACCTGACCATGTGGGCCAAGACGCAGATCCCGTTCCTCGCCCAGCGCGACTTTAACCAGATGCTCGCCGAGATCGGGCTCAAGGGGAAGAACAGCCGCGTGATCGTGCCGACGCTCGGCGGCGCGTTCGGCTCAGGGCTCGACACGCACGCCTACGAGTACATCGCGATCCTGCTCGCCCAGAGGACGGGCCGGCCGGTGAAGATGCTGTACACGCGCTGCGAGGAGTTCTCGAACCTCTCGCCGCGGCAGTCGGCGGCCACGAAGATCGTCCAGGGGTGCGACGCGAACGGGAAGCTGACCTTCCGGCACATCGAGTCGGTGCTCGACAACGGCGCGTACACGTCGTGGGGCGCGACCTACCCGTCCGTGATGATGCTGCCCGCCACGTCGCTCTACCGCGTGGCGAACGTCTACTTCGACGCGCGCCTCGTCTACACGAACAACACGTACAGCCAGGCGATGCGCGGCTACGGCAACCCGGAGCTGTGCTGGGCGCTCGAGCAGAACATGGACGAGCTCGCCGAGAAGGCCGGCGTCGATCCGTTCGACCTGCGCATGCTGAACTGCAACGAGCCCGGCGAGCTGACGCCCATGGGGCTCAAGGTGACGAC
>JALNZK010000246.1 GCA_023229365.1 Pseudomonadota bacterium
GCCGTCGTCCTCGCGGTCTCCTCGGCCGCCTGCTCCAGTGGGAACGATTGGGATCGGAAGGACGCTTGGCGCCGCTGCGACGACGCAATCAACGACTGGCCGGACAGACCGGCGCCGCCCTGCGCGGCGATGCACATGTGCGCCAACGAGGCGCCGCTGTCGCCGGAGGCGAGACAGAAGCTTGTGCAGATGATCGCGGCGACACCCGGTTGCCCGGCGCCGTGAGCGTGTCGATCATCAACCTGGAAGGGCGCGACGACGGGGTGTTCGGGTAGAGTCGGTGGTAGAATCCGCAGCAGCCCCCTACCCTGCCTGCGAGGTTGGTTTTCAGCCTGGCCGACCGAGGGCGCTGTGGCAATTTGTGGCAATTCTGTGGCAAATTTTACGGGAAAATGCGGGAAAAACGGGGAAGGTACGGGAACGACCGGGCGGCGCCGATGAGAGCGTTTTCCTTTTCATCTCCAGAAGTTGCGAACCATTTCGCAACCTTGGAGATCAGCCGGTCGTCCCGTACCACGGTAACTGGCAGTCAGGAGGTCAGCGGTTCGATCCCGCTTAGCTCCACAAGCAAATGACCACGGGTGAGACCCTCTCGCGTCCTGATCGCCGAGATGTCCCCCATCTCGGCCCCGCCGATGGCGACGCAGCCGCTCTTCTCGAGCTCCTCGAACATGTCGTCAGCTGCCGCGTCCGGCGCGATGCAGTAGTGGCTGTTCCGCGATGCCACGCGACTGTTCCGCTTTACAGTAGTGGCTGTGTCGCGATTCAGTAGTGGCTGTTCCGCTTTGCCACGCGACTCTTCCGCGTTGCACGCGGATCTGCGCGGGCTGGGGAAACGAATCGAACCGGATCGCCCTGAAAACGGCGTCATTCCATCTCCGGCCCGCGCAATTCATGCGCGGGATCCGGCAGCACCCGAGCCGTCCCGTTCCCAGCCCGCGCGGATCCCGCGCGGGTTCCGACGCGCGGGTCGTCATTCCCATCGTCAGGCGGACCTCGCCTTGCGGCCTTTGGACCGTGACCTCGTTGCCCACGCGCTTGCCGAGCAGCGCCGCTCCCATCGGCGAGTCCATGCCGATCTCCCCGCGCGCGGTGTCCCACTCGTCCGGCCCGACGATGCGGTCGCGCTTGGCGCGGCCGAGGTCGCCCTGCCCCTTCGGGACTGTCCGATTTTCAGTTTGACCGGGCGGGGTCGCTGTGGCAGTTTGTGGCAGTTTTACGGGGAGTTGCGAACCATCGTGAGGTCAGGGGCTCGACCTCCCTTCGCTCCAGAAGCGTTCGTCCATCAGGGGGTACGAAATGACGAAGGCGGATCTCGCGAACGTCCTGCACGAGAGGCTCGGCGAGAAGATGACGAAAAAGGACGCGGCCGATCTGGTCAACATCCTCTTCGATGAAGTGAAGCGCACGTTGTCGTCCGGCGAGAACGTCAAGATCTCGGGTTTCGGCAACTTCCTCGTCAAGGCCAAGCAGCCCCGCGTCGGGCGCAACCCGCAGACCGGCAAGCCGATGACGATCCACGGCCGCCGGGTCCTCTCCTTCAAGGTGAGCCAAGTGCTCAAGAGCGAGCTCAACCCGGATCAGGCGGGCTGAACCGCAGCCCCTGCCCTCACGGCCCGGCATCGGGCGCGGGCTGGAAACCGCCGCACCGTCCTCCACCGCACGCGTCCGTCTTGTTTCCGCAGAAGGAAGGAACGCCTGGCCATCCGGCTTGCGCGAGCCGCTCGAAGAGCCCCTTCGCATCGCATGACGGGAGCGCGGGGTTGTCGCGCACGGAGATCTCGCACTGCGGCGCGACGCCTTTGAGGCCCTTGAGCCCGTGGAGCCCTTTGAGGGCGGGGTTGCCGACGATCGACAGGCGACACGTCGCCACCTGGGACCCCGGCACCACGAAGACCCGCTCGAGGCCGCTGAAATCGACCTGCTCCAGCCGGTCGTTGCGCTCGAGGACGACGCCCGCGGCGGACCCGAGGTCGGGCATCGCGACGCGGCGAAGGGCCGGGCACCCGGTCACGGAGACCGACGCCGCGACGAGCAGTCCGCCGACGTCGAGCTCCTGGAGCGAACGGTTGTCGACGACCTCGAGGCCGAGCCCGACGATCTCCGCGAGGGAACCGAGATCGAGCCGCTCGAGCGCGTCGTTGTTGCGCACCGCGATCTGGTACGCCGCGGTCTTCAACCCGCCGAGGCTCACCTCGACGAGCGCCCGGTTCCGCTCGATGACGGCGACGTCACCGTCGTCCGAACCTATCGACCGGAGCGCGGGGAGGCGCAGCGCGGTCAACGCGGCGTTCTTCTGAACGTAGAGCTTCCCGCCTATCGTCTTCAGGTTCGGCAGGGAGATCTCGGTGACGTCGGCCCGCTTCACGGTCAGGCGCCCGGTGATCTCCGTGTACCCGGCGAGCCGCTCGACGTCGGCGGCGGTCACGATCTTCGCGTCGCCGGTCAGTACTCTGTCCTTCGCCTCCGGGGTGCAGGCGGCGAGGCCGATGGCCAGTCCCGCGCACGCCGCGGCATGAATGATCCGCCGATAGAGCATCGTATCGCCTCCATCATCCTGACGTCGGGTTGGAGCTCCTGCCGCGTGCGACGAACCGGATCAGCCGCCCAGGACGACCTTGGAGAGCAGCCCGAGCAGGCCGCCGCTGCGCGCATCGCGCTCGGCGCCGATGGTCGAACAGCTGCACGACTTGCCGCCCGAATCGCCGTCCGCGTCCGTATCCGAGTCCGCATCCGTATCGGAGTCGGAGTCGGTGTCGGTGTCGCTATCGGTGTCCGTGTCGGTGTCGGTATCCGTGTCGGTGTCCGTGCCCGCGGTCACGTCGATGGTGATATCGTAGGCGC
>JALNZK010000247.1 GCA_023229365.1 Pseudomonadota bacterium
GGTCAGCGTGACCTCCAGCCCGTCCGTAATCGCGACGGTCGGAGTCGTTACCAAGTGGATCGTGCTGTTCCCGTAGGAATAGTCGTCACCCTCGACCAGCTCCTGCCCGTCCAGCACCACCTTGCATGGAGCCAGGATCTCGGCCTCGCCGTCGTCATCGTCGAGTTCGTAGTCGACCTCGTAGTCCGCGAGGTCGGCCTCGATACTGATCGCCGTCAGTTCGTTGCGCCAGGCACCAGTGCGCTTGCAGAACTCACGCGCCGCCAAGCTGCACGCTTGCCGGATCACCGTCTCCGGCGCCCCCGGTACGTCCAGCGCGATCAGCGGAATCAGGCTTGCAAGACTCGCCATCAGGTGGCCTCCGGCGCGAACAGCTCCAGATGCGCTTTCGCACGGCTCGCGTTTTCCGTGCTCTCGGCGTCTTCAAGGAACGCGCGATAGCACACGTAGTCGACCAGGCACCGCTTGAAGTCGTCGCCCACGGCCAGGGTATCCCCAACCGCTGTCGGGGCGGCAGTGGGCCGCAGCGTCACCGCGCCCACGGTCGTCAGGCCCGCGTCCGGCCGACGCTTCATCACTTCGCGCTCGCCTTCCCCGAGCCAGCCAAGCAAGTCCGCGTCGGTCCAGCGCGTGACCGACGCGTCACTCAGGATCCGACGCGCCGGCGTGAGTACATCTGATGCCAGCATGGGCTAGAACTCCCGTTCGACCTCCAGCAACTTCTTGCGCATCTTCTCGGTTCCGAGGCGCTGATCGATATCGTAACCCTTGGTCTTGATGAGATCCCGCATCTGTGCGCGATCCATGCTTTCCACCGCCACCTGCGGCACCGGGGTCTCGACTCGCAGCACCGGGGTCTCGACTCGCAGCACCGGGGTCTCGACTTGCGGCACCGGAGTTTCAACCGGCGCGATCGGGACCGCGGGGACCGGCAGGTTAAGCAGGGCCAGCGGCAGCGCACCGTTACCGCCCTTGACGATACCGCCTTGCGCGTCGCACTCGACCATGTCGTCCCGGGCCGCGAGCGCCGGGGACCAACTCAGGACAAACGACTCGTCTTTCTTGCGGATGTACCGAAACATGAAGACCGGCCTTTCTGGTGGGAGTGGCGCGCCCGCGGCAGCCACGGGCGCGCATTGTTGCCTCAC
Source organism: Pseudomonadota bacterium (assembly GCA_023229365.1). Classification (NCBI taxonomy): domain Bacteria; kingdom Pseudomonadati; phylum Pseudomonadota; species Pseudomonadota bacterium. Next base: position 1,149 of record JALNZK010000247.1, read on the forward strand.
CGCTCAGACGCTTCAGGGCGTGAACTGGACCATGAGAGCCCGGACAGTGATCTTGCCGGTGGCGAGGGCGGCGTTCGCCAGGACTCGGATGGCGTTGGCCGCGGTGTAGTACTTGGTCTTGGCCGCGACCAGGATGCGACCCGTGCCCGCCGACCCGTCGCTCCACAGCGTCACATCCGCAACGGCCAGCGAGCCGTCATCGATGTAGAGCGCCGCGGTGTCGCTGTCGCCGACGTCGATCGTGTCCGTGCTCTCGGCCGTGTTCACGTACACACTCACGCCGAGAACCAGAGTGTTCGCCGGGATGTTGATGACATCAGCGGTCTCGGTGTTCCCGATGCCATCGACCGCGAAGTCCACGGTCTTCTCGACCACGGCGACCTTGCCGGCGAAAACGCACGGAAGGGCGGTGGTCCCGCCAACACTGAGATCATACGTTGCAGCAGCCATGTTCCTTAATTCCTTTCTGCTCCTGCTTGAGGGGTGTGGCCGGCTAGCGGAGGACTAACCGGCCCCCTGGAAACTCAGCCTCGACTCATCAGCCCTTCGCCACGTAGAAGTGGCACAGTGCGGTCGGCTTGACCACCTCGAACCCGTACACCTGCAGGCCGCGGCAGAGGTCGCCGAAGTCGTCGGGGTTCTTGAGGGTCTCCGTCTTCACGATCTGCGACGCGAAGGTCACCGCGCTCGGGTGGCCGGCGATGCAGTTCCAGGCCGTGACGCCGCTGCTGTCAGCGGTCGTCGCCAGCGAATTGCTCTGGTAGACCGTGAACCGGTCGATGATGCCCAGCCGACCGCTGCGCAGCGCGCTGGTCCCGTCACCCAGCATGGAGGCGTCCTTCAGGTCGGACAGCTTCAGCAGGTACGAGAGCAACGGAGGCAGCACGACCCACCGACTGTCGCCCGGGACGTTCTGCTCGTCCAGCGCGGCGCCGAGGCCGCACAGGCCGTCCAGGATGTTGACGCGAGTAGCCAGGAACGGGGTGCCGCTGACGCCGAGGTTGTACGCGCTCGACTTGACACCGGCGGTCGCGCCCTTGTTGCCCGTGGCCGCGTCGGCGTAGATCGAAGCCAGGATCGCGGTGTCGATTGAGATCTTCATCTGCTCGCCGGCGTCGCCAGACCACTTGTTCATGAACGGGATGTCGGACTGCATCTTGTCGACATCGTTGACCGCGAAGGCAAAGTACTTGCCCTGGTCGATGAGCAGTTCGATGTTCGCCGTGGTCGGGGTCTCGTACGTGAGCTTCCCGCCCTTGACGTACGTCCGGATCGTGATATCCGGCACGTTGCGGATGATGACCTTGTCCCCGGCGTTCTTGATCTCGCCGGAATAGTCCGTGTTCGCGATCGAACCGAACACCGTGGACGCGTAGAACTTGACCAGCAGCTTGCTCGACCAGATTTCCGGAATGAGCGTGCCGCTGTTCTGCACAAAGCCTGCAGCGGATGCGAGAGCCATTGTCGTTCGTTCCTCTACTGTGACCCGGCAGGCTTTGTGCCGATTTGCCCCGGATTACCGGAGCACGCGGCCTTCCTGCACCGCCAGGTCGAGTTCCTTTTCCAGCGCCGCAGCCTTGGTCGGATCGACCCGGATAAGCTGCGCAATCTTGTTCATCTCGGCCCGATACTCCG
>JALNZK010000248.1 GCA_023229365.1 Pseudomonadota bacterium
CGATGATAATCGCACAATTTTTCAGGGTTGCCGTTGGGCACATCTTGATGAAACGCACAAATGCAGCCCTGATCGCAACAACCACAGGATAGTGTTTTCATTTTGTTTTCCTCAGTGTTTTTCGCCACTGTCTCATCTGCCACCAACCAAATGTACAGGAAAACAACCGCCGATATATCCTGCGGAATAGACTTGGTTTGTCACAAGTGCAATTCTCTGGTCGAGTAAAAACCAACACTTGTCCAGCCTTGAGGACTTCGCCACCCCATGCCCTACCCTTCATCCCCATATTGGGACTATAGGATATGACAACGGCGTGCCTGACTGGCCTATTCATCCTCGGCTTCGTCCTCAATAGCTGAGGCAATGGCGGATACTTCGCCATAATTGTCCTTATCCAGTTCGACAAAATACTCTATCTTATCGAACTTGCAGAAGGCCACATTGTCCAAGTTGACACAATGGCTGTCGTTGCCTGCGGTGGTGTATTCGGGCGGCTGTTCCGACATACTACGATCATCACCAAAGGCAGGAGTACCATCATAATTTTCCCACCAAGCATCAGATTCCGCTTGAGCTTCCTCATCATTGATATGGTGCCCGTATTTGTCACTATCGGCCCAATGGTTGATAGCTTCATCGGGGCTAGCGGCTTCAATGACAAAGAAAGGATTGAGAGCGTTGGCAATGGCAACTTGCACAACATGGCATTGACCAAACCAGCCACCGGGATTCATTACATCGGCAATCACCGGCTCATCCCGTCCATCCAACCAGATTCGTGCTTTGATTTTAGCTGTCATAATAACCCTTGAATGTACAGGAAAACCTATTGACCTTCAACCAGCATCTTCTCCCACACTCTCCGTCTATCGGCATCAATTTTAGGGTCGGCCAGAGCTTCCCTAACTTCCTGTTTTTTAATGAAAGCAGGAACATACTCATTGTTTGTGATTAGTTTGCCGTAAGCATTGTAGGCGTATTTCCCAAACCGTTTTGTTTTCCAGCCAATATGGCACTTGTCGGGCACGGTGTTTCCCATAAAGATTTCATCATCGCCTTGCTCTGGATGATGTTTCTTTATGGGACGAGTGGGAATGTCTCCCATCGAGCCACTTCTATCCAATGAAAGAACCCTTATCCCATCATTAAGGCAAAAAACTTCTACCAACCGTTTGGTAAAGTCCGATACCGATGCATGGGCATCTAAAGCGGCTTGCTTGCCAACGGTAGGAATTGTTCGTACCGTGGACTGAGGCATCCTATTCCACTCACCCATCAAAGTTGACCAATTCGCTGTCAACTGTGCCGGGGTCATGTGTCGTCGCTTTTTTGTTTTCATGCTGTTGCAATGTACAGGAAAAACTAGTAGTCGCTCATGGGAAAGAACTCCCGATATTCTTTTCGCCGCCTTAGTGCTTCGTCAACTAAAGCTATTTTTTCGGGAGTGAGGTCAACGAATCGAGTCATACCATCCTGCCCCGGATTACTCTCATGCTGATGCATAAGCTCAAACGCACCTTCGGGGGTGGGCGTTGGTCCGTAGATGTTGCAACCAGAATGATAATCATAATCGTATTCATCCTGGGCAACAATACAATACCATTCCCCCGGATTACGTTCAATTTCATCACAGGCTCGGGACATGCTCATTTTTTCTAATCCTTAATTCGCATGTGGTCTTCGTTGCACAAAAAAAGAGCATCCATACCATCTTCTTGCATGGCTCGAATGATGCCGTTGATTTGCTCCCATTGTTTGGGGGCATAGCTTGCATCACCGGCCATATCCGTTTCCACATCTCCCTTGTAGCTCAAGAGATAATACAGTGGAACAACGAATGAGAATCCCCCATCTTCATTACGACAAGGGGACAACTCATACAGGATAGTGGCAAGCTCTTCAGATATATCCTGTATGTCGATGTAGGCAAATGTTTTTGTTTTCATGTGTTTCCAATGTACAGGAAAACAATCTATGACAATTGGGGACTACCACAAGTTGCATTTAACTATCTTTGTCACCACAACAAAGATAATTAAAGGTGGTTCAACTCGCACCAATCCCCATGTGTCATAGATTGTAAAAACAGTGGATAGGGCAGGTAATAGCCGTCGATCAAGCTATATGCCTGTTGTGAACTTGACGCCTCCAGCGTTCGCCGCCCTATCCGTAATTAATGAGGTCTACTTAGTACCACAGGCTCGCTTTCGGACTCGTACCTTGGACTCGTTCGCTTTCGCTAACTGCTCTGGCACGCTGGGGGCTTTATTAGTTGGAGTTTCCCCACGCCAGCTACAATCCTATCCAAGCCTATCCTACCGGCTTTGTGGCAGCCCTCACCCCGGTCTTATACGGTTGACCGGCACCTGCACTCACTGGTTGACCCTTTCGAGCCATTGCTTGCTTCCTTGCGGGGAAGCAACCAGCCGCAGATTCCAACCTTCAGGCTTTACCTTCACACCTGAACGCAACAAACATCCAATGTACAGGAAAACAGGGGGCAAGTCGGCGGCGTGACACACATTGATTGCCGCCGACTGCCCCGATTTTCGTACAGACTTGGGTGGCTAGCCAAAATTTTAATCCCAAGTCCGTTTCATATCGGCGGGGCGGTATTGGCATTGGCCACCGACACCCGCATCTCCCGACAGGCGGTAAGCGGGTACGATCCCCGCCCCGGCTGTATATCTGGGGGAACCTCAGAAGTCCCCGGCATCTTCTTGCGGCCCATTCGTCCGCTG
>JALNZK010000249.1 GCA_023229365.1 Pseudomonadota bacterium
GAGGCCGCGCCCCGCCCGCTCGAGGCGCGAGACGAGCGAAGTCACGAGCCATGCCACGACGAACAGCGCCGAGACGTTGACGCCGAGGAAGTAGGCCGTGCCGCCGGGCGTCAGGGGCGGCGCCGTCTGATCCCCGAGCAGCGGGAGGAGGCCGGAGTGGACCGCGGCGGACATCGCGACGAGGAGCGCCGCCGAGAGAGCGGCCGAGGCGTACGCGGCGCGACCGCCTATGACGATCGCCGCGACGATGACCCACAGATCGAAGAGGAACGTGAACCCGGAGCCGATGCCGCCGGTCGCGTAGACGAGACACCCCCAGAACAAGGCGTCGATCCCGGGCTGCGTGTAGGAGAGGGAAAGCCGGCGGTGTCCCGTGCGGTACCAGAGCGCGTACCCGATCGAGGCGAGGTACGTCACCGCGATGAGCGCGAGCAGGAACCGCGGCGTGGGGTCGGTGAACGACGCGGACGCGCCGTAGTTGAACACGAGCGTTGCGCCGAGGAGGATCGAGATGAGCCCGACCCGGAGCGCCATGATCCACAGGATGCGTCGCTCGCTCGTGCGGAACCGGTCGGCGGGCTCAGCGCCGAACTCCGTTTTTGCGGATTCGGGCATGCGGGCTCCGGTCTATTCGATGGTCCCGGCGAGGGAGAAGATGGGCAGGTACATCGCGATGACCATTCCACCGGCCACGACGCCGATGAGGACGAGCATGAGCGGCTCGAGGAGGCTCGTGAGGCCCCCGACCGCGACCTCGACCTCCTCGTCGTAGAACTCGGCGATCTTGTTGCACATCACGTCGAGCTGGCCGGTCTGCTCGCCGACCGCGATCATCTGGATCACCATGCCGGGGAACACCTTGGAGTCCTGCAGCGGCTCGGACATGTTGCGGCCCTCGGAGATCCTGTCCCGCGCGAAAAGGACCGCCCTCTCGATGACCGCGTTGCCGGACGCCTTGGCCACGGTGAGCAGCGCGTCCATGATCGGCACGCCCGAGCCGAGGAGCGTCCCGAGCGTGCGCGTGAAGCGCGCCACCGCGATCTTGCGGACCAGCGGGCCGACGATCGGGATGCGGATGTACAGGCGATCCAGGAAGTAACTGCCGAACTTGCTGCGCTTGAAGAGCTTGACCCCGATGACCAGCGCCACAATGACGATGATCCAGATGTACCAGCTCGTCTGGAACGATCTCGAGAGGTTGATGAAGAACTGGGTCGCCGCGGGGAGCTCCTGGTCGCCGAAGTCCGCGAACATCTTCTCGAACGTCGGGATGACCCACTTCATCATGACGAAGAGGATGCACACCATGAGGATCAACATGCCGACCGGGTAGACCATCGCGGCCTTGATCTTGCGCATCAGGCGGTCGCGGTTCTCGATGTACTCGGCCAGCCGCTTCATGATCGTGTCGAGGATCCCGCCGAGCTCGCCCGCGGCCACGAGGTTCACGAACAGCTCGTCGAAGATCCTCGGGTACTTCGCGAGCGCTTCGGAGAACGTGGAGCCGCCCTCGACGATCGCCTTGATCTCCAGGATCCGCGCGCCGAACCACTTGTTGTCGCACTGCGTGCCGAGGATCTCGAGGCACTGCACGAGCGGCAGGCCGGCGTCGATCATGGTCGCGAACTGCTGGGTGAAGGTCTTGAGATCCTTGGACGAGGCGCTGTGCTGGAAGCTCAGGTGGATCTCGATGGGCTTCTTCTTCAGCGAGGTCGGGGAGAACCCCTGCTGCCGGAGCTTGCTCTCGGCTGCGTCCTTCGAGTCGGCGACGATCACGCCGGAAGCCGTCTTCCCGGTCTGGTTCTTCGCCTCGTAGAGAAACTCCGCCATCGATTCACACGCGCCCGCTCTTCGCGGCCTCTGAGTGCGTTGCGGCCATTGTAGAACGCGTCATCCCGACCGGTCAAAATCCCTGCGCCTTGCCAAGTCCCTCGCCTCTTCAGGACTGGCCCGAGAGCATCTGGCGCAGCTCGTCGGGATCGTAGCTGCGGCCGATCGCCTCCTCGACGGTGATCACGCGCTTCTGGAGCAGCGTGTACAGCGACTGGTTCAAGGTGATCATCCCGTGCTTCCCCTGTCCCACCTGCATCTGCGAGTACAGCTGGTGGACCTTGTCCTCGCGGATGAGGTTGCGGATCGCCGGGTTCGGGATGAGCACCTCGCAGGCGACGACGCGCCCGGGGCCGCCCGCGCGCGGCAGGAGCTGCTGCGTCATGATCCCCTGCAGGACATGGGACAGCTGCGCTCGGATCTGCGACTGCTGGTGCGGCGGGAACAGGTCGATGATGCGGTTCACGGTCTGGACCGCGTTGTTCGTGTGCAGCGTCGTGAACACGAGGTGCCCGGTCTCGGAGATCGTGAGCGCCGCCTCGACGGTCTCGCGATCGCGCATCTCGCCGATGAGCACGACGTCCGGATCCTGGCGCAGGATGTACTTGAGCGCCTCCTTGAAGCCGAACGTGTCCGTGCCGACCTCGCGCTGGTTGACCACGCACCGCTTGTGGGGGTGGAGGTACTCGATCGGATCCTCGATCGTGACGATGTGCTGCCGCGTCGTCGTGTTGATCTGATCGATGATCGCGGCGAGCGTCGTCGACTTCCCGGCGCCCGTCGGCCCGGTGATGACGACGAGGCCGCGAGGCCTGTTCACGAGCTCGAGCGTGATAGGCGGGAGGCCGAGCTCGTCGAGCGTGAGGATCTTGAACGGGATCGCGCGGAAGGCGCCGGCGATTG
>JALNZK010000250.1 GCA_023229365.1 Pseudomonadota bacterium
CTCCGATGACCTTCAGAAATTGCCGCCAGCGGCCCGATCGCGATCGCTTCCATGCTGTCCGTGCGGCGGAACCGCGATCCTCCGTCCACTTGGTTTGAACTTTTCCAATCACCCATCGAACCGTTCGCTGAACTGTAGAATGGGTCTGAGCCATGCTCGGGCCATGCTCGGGGCCATGCTCGGGGCCATGCTCGGGGCCATGCTCGGGGCCATGCTCGGGGCTACGTCCGCTCGGCGCCGTGCAAATGCCTGTTCAGGAGCCCGATGATCTCCGACAACACGAACGGCTTGCCGATGCCGGCCGTGAATCCGAACTCCTTGGGATCCGAAAGGACGGGATCCTCGGAATAGCCGCTGGCGACGAAGACTGGGACCGTGGCGTCCAGTTTCCGGAGTTCCCGCGCGGTCTCCCTACCCCCCATTCCCCCGGGAATCGTCAGGTCGAGAACGACCGCGGAGAACGGCTTCCCTTCCTCCAATCCCAGCCGGAACCGCTCCAGCGCCTCGCGCCCGTCCTTCGTCGCGGTCACCGAGTACCCGGCTCCCGCCAACCCCTGCTCGAGCACCGCCCGGATCGCCTCCATGTCGTCCATGAGGAGGATGCGACCCATGCCCTTCTCGGCGCGAAGCGGCCTCTCGACGACATCTTCAACGGCATCGCGCCATGCGGGGATGAACACGTGGAAGACGCTGCCCTCCCCCGGCGCGGACTCCACCGCGATGTGGCCGTTGTGCTTCTTGATGATGGAAAACGAGACCGCCAAGCCCAGTCCGCTCCCGGTCTGTTTGGTCGTGAAATAGGGGTCGAAGATCCTGCCCACGACATCCCGGGAGATGCCGACGCCCCTGTCCTTGATCGAAATCTTTATGTAGTCGCCCTCGGACAGCAGCGGCACGTCGCCCTCTCTCAGCGAGACGTTCGCGGCGGAGATGACGACGGTCCCCCCTTCGGGCATGGCCTGTTTCGCGTTGATGACCAGGTTCTCGATGACCTGTCCGATCTGGTTGCCGTCGAACAGGCAGGGCCACAGGTCGTCCGGCAGATCGAACAGACAGGAGACGTTCGAGCCGCTCAGGGCGAACTCCGCGGTGCTCCGCAAACACGGCTGGATCCTTCCCGTGTTCCTGACGGGCTTACCGCCCTTCGCGAACGTGAGCAGCTGCGTGGACAGGGCCTTCGCCCTGTTGATGTTCTCCTCGATAGCCTGCAGGAATTCCAGCGCCTTCTCGTCCGCGATGCGAGTGGAAACCAGTTCGACGTTGCCCAGAATGCCCATCAGCAGGTTGTTGAAATCATGGGCGATGCCGCCGGCGAGCACGCCGATGGACTCCAGCCGCTGGGCGTTCTTGAGCGCCTCTTCCGCCCGCTTGCGCTCCGAGAGATCCTGATGGAAGCCCTGGAAGAACGGTTGCCCGTCGACCCGAATGACGCTGCAGGTGACGCTGAGCGGGAAGACGTGCCCGTCCTTGTGGTAGTGCTCGACCTCGAAGGTCAGCGTCTTCCGGTCCAGGAGCTGGCGCAGCCGCTCCGGCGCCAGCCGTGCGGTCTCCGGCGCGTCGAGATCCGACAACCGCATCCCGCTGATCTCCTCCACGGTGTAGCCGTGCATGCGGGCGAACGCCTTGTTCGAGACGAAGGTCTTCCCGTCGGCCGACATCAGCAGGATCCCGTCGGCGGCGTTCTCGAAGAGGGTCCTGTACTTCTCGTCGCTGTCGTGCAGCATTCGGTCGACGCTGTTCATTGCGACCACACCTTTTTCCCCGATGAGCGACAGGTTACTTTCCGCCGCGAGCCGGTGTCCATATTTATCGTCCCGCCAACGGCCCGGGGATTGCTTTCCTTTGGCGCTGGTGTGGTGCGTCCCCAATCGGTACCGTCTGGGAAGGAGGTCCCCATGCCCGGAACCGACTCGAAGCTCCTCGTCGCCCTGCTCTCGGCGCTCGACGTCTACACACTCGACAACTTCGGCGAGTTCGCGTTCGGCGTGTCGCGGATCCCGGCGACCGGCGTGCTGATCAACGAGGGCGGCGACGACGAGTACCACGTCCCGGGCGACGGCACGCGCGCCATCGGCCGCTCGCGGGTCGAGCCCGGCAACCGGGACGGCTACTACGCCACGGTGATCAACCTCGGGATGTTCCTGGACCTCGGCGGCGCCGCGGACCTCTACGACATCGCCCGCGCGGACGTCGGCAACGGCGCGGAGTGGATCCAGACCGACGGCGACGACCCGACCGAGTGGGATCCCCAGTACGACTACGGGTACGGGCTGGACGAGAACTAGCTCCCCGCGCAGTACAGCTCCACGAATTCGTAGACGTAGGCGCCCGTGCCAGTCGCGTCGGAGATCTCGCTGATGAAGATCGGCATGCCGCCGCCGGTGTAGGTGACGGCCCCGGGGGTCGCCGCGGTGTCGTCGACGACGCTCCAGCTCGCCGACGAGCTCGCCGTCGCCCCTGTCCGCTGGTAGCACTGCCCCTCGGTCGTGGTGAAGGCGAAGGTCGGCCCGTCGACGACGGCGCTCGCGTCGTCGCTCAGCTCGAAGTACTCGAGGCCGTTGATCTGGGGCACGGCTTCGTTGCCGTCGACGTACACGACGCTCGAGCCGAGCGTGACGGACCAGAACGCCTCGAACGC
>JALNZK010000251.1 GCA_023229365.1 Pseudomonadota bacterium
ATCACGGCGGTCATGCCCGAGGCGGCGTTCGGCCTCGTCAAGTTCGGGACGTGGGAGGACGAGACGTATACGGTCGCGCAGGCGATCACCACCGACGCGGCGGCGGTGGAGACCGCGGTGAGCGCGATCGCGAGCTGCGGCGGCTCCGAGGAGGCGCACGCCGAGACGCTCTACCAGGCGGCGACCGGCGAGGGGTTCGAGGGCGAGGCGTGCCTCGAGTGGTTCCTCGGCATCTGCATGGACTCGGTGTCGATCGATCTCCCGCCCGCCTCGTGCCCGGCGGAGACGGTGGGCGGCGCGTGCTTCCGCGCGGACGCGATGCCGATCTTCATCATGCTGTCGGACGAGGACTTCGAGACGTGGGACTTCGACTCGGGGGCGCCGCACTACTCGCCCGAGGCGATCGCCGCGATGAACGGGATCGGCGCGAAGTTCGTCGGCCTCGACTCCGGCAACGCGATGGACGACTTCGAGGAGATCGCGTTCGGCACCGGCTCCACGGACGGCGTCGACTCGTTCAACTTCACGATCAACGCCGACGGCACCGGCGTCTCCGATCAGGTCGTCGAGGCGGTCGTCGACCTGACCGAGAACGTCCAGCTCGACGTGACGACGACCCGCGAGAGCGTCGCCAACGAGCTCGCGGTGGACACGGCGCAGTTCATCAAGGCGATCGTCCCTCTGAGCGCGTCGCCCGCGGACCAGGTCGACTCCATGGACACGACGACGTTCTATGGCGTGGACCCCGGCACGCTCGTCACGTTCAACGTGGACTTCCATAACGACTTCTTCGAGCCCGAGACCCCCGAGGCGACGCTGTTCGAGGCGACGATCCACGTGATCGACACCGCGGTGGTGCTGTCCTCGCGGCAGGTCTACATCATCGTGCCCGGCGCCGGCGGCGAGGTGATCGTCGAGTAGCCCGCGTTCTGCTATCCTGCCCGCCGTGGAGCTCTGGGACACGCACTGTCACCTCACCCTGCCGCCGCTCTCGGGCGACGTCGACGGCGCGCTTGCCCGCGCGCGGGAGGCCTCGGTCGCGCACGTCGTCGTGCCGGCCTACGACGTCGCGTCGTTCGCGGACGTCGCGGCGCTCGCGGATCGGCCGGGCGTGCGGACCGCGATCGGCCTCCACCCCTGGGCGGCGGGCGCCGCTCTCTCCCGCGCGGAGCTCGAGGCCGCGCTGGACGCGGGGAGGGCCGCCGCGGTCGGCGAGATCGGGCTCGACTTCAAGGTGGAGGGCGCGGATCGGCCCCGGCAGATCGCGGCGCTCGAGCTGCAGCTCGACGTCGCGGTCGCGCGGGATCTCCCGGTGCTGCTCCACTGCCGCGGCGCGTTCGAGGAGCTCGCGGCGGCGCTCGCTCCCTTGCGGGGCAGGGTGCGCGGCGTCCTCCACGCGTTCTCCCGCGGCCCGGATCTCGCCCGCCGGTTCCTCGATCTCGGGTTGATGCTCGCGTTCGGCGGCGCGATCACCCGCCCCTCGGCCGGGAGCGCCCGCAAGAGCGCGGCGTTCGCGCCGGCCGATCGCGTCCTCCTCGAGACCGACGCCCCGTCGATCGGAATCGACGGCGTGCCGCCGGAGGAGACCGAGCCGCGCCACGTCCGCGAGATAGCCTTCGCCCTCGCCGCGGTTCGCGGCGTGGGGCTCGCGGAGATCGCCGCCGCCACGAGCGAAAACGCGCGCCTCATGTTCGGCTAGTCCCGGCCGTGGACGCCGAGCCGCATCCGCACGACCGAGTTCCCGTCGTAGGGCTGCGGCAGGTAGATGGACGCGTCGTCCCAGCCGCCTATCCCGGAGCCCCACTTGAGGCCGTGACCGTACAGGCCCGGGTTGGACGCCCACGAGTAGAACATCGACGCGTCGCCCTCCGCCGTGATCCGCCAGAGCTCGCTCAGCGAGTAGCTCGGCACGTAGAGGTTGCCGCACTCGTCGACATAGACACCGTCGATCCAGGGACCGCCGCCCGGGATCGTGGCGAAGAGCGTCGGCGGGCCGATGAGGTTCATGTCGCCGTCGAGCTCGGCGACGTAGATGTTCCCCGACCCTTCGTGGGAGGTGACGTACATCCGCGCGTGGTCCGGGCTGAAGTCGCACCCGCGCGCCATGACCCCGGTGACCAGCGACTCCACCGCGTGGGTGTCCGGATCGATGCGGTACAGGGTGTCGTTGTCGCCGACGTAGATCATCCCGTCGGGGCCGACCGTGACCTGGACGCCGTAGTCGTAGATGCTCGCCGCCACGGTGCTGACCGTGCCCTCCGGCGTGATCCGGACCACGCCCTGGGACTGGGACACGGCCACGAGGTCGCCGTCGGGCAGGTAGTCCATCCCCTCGACGCTGTGGATCGAGCTCACCCAGAGGCTCGCGGTGCTCGAGCCGGCCGCCGTCTTGAACAGGGCGTCGCCCATCGAGCCCGCGCCGACGATGAACCCCTCGCCGTCGAACGCCAGGGCGTGGTAGGCGATCGGGCCGGTGAGCTCCTGGACGAACACCGGGCCGCTCGGGAGCTCGTCGCAGCCGAACGTCTCCGTGTCGTTGTAGGTATCGGTCTCGGTGTCCGTGTCGCTGTCGACGTCCGTGTCGGT
>JALNZK010000252.1:0-643 GCA_023229365.1 Pseudomonadota bacterium
GCGGCAAGCCTGCGACGCACGCCGATGGGTGCGCTGGTGCTGGTGCAGCCGAAGACGCCGACGAGTCGGCGCACGTTGGAGATCCCTCCCCCGGTCGTCCACGCGCTCAAGGCCCAGCGGATCCAGCAGAAGGCCGACCACGCCGCCGCCAGCCTCCTCTCGGCGGCCGGCGTTACCGCTCGAGGACATCTCTGACACGCTCGGCCACCGGTCCGTCGCGGTCACAGCCGAGATCTACCGGCACCCAATCGCGCCGGTCAGATCCGGGCACATGGCGGCAATGAGCCAGCTCGCCCCGAAAAACGTCGGGCCCATAGCCCGTGCTGGGCTGAAGCGGTGCGCCGTCTCGCCAGGGGTAGAGACCCAGATTCGCACCACCACCTACCGGCGAGACCCAGCACGATCTGCGCGCTCAACGCTGTCAACGACACCCCGAAGGTGAACCCGATCGTCCGCCGAAAACGAATCCGTCTGCATGGTCCGCGTTCAGCCGGGCGTGGTCCCCGGCCAAGGTCGCGGTTCTCCGGGCGGTAGGAGTCGCCGCACGCCGCAGTGGGAAGGTGATCGCGGATGGTTCGCGGCCCGCGTGATACGCGCACGCAGTGGCGAGGTGCAGTGTAATTCCGGGTCACAGGCGCCATGG
>JALNZK010000252.1:653-2577 GCA_023229365.1 Pseudomonadota bacterium
CCGCCGGTTCGGCGGCGACCATGGCGTTGACTACCCCGCAAGTCGCGGTCCAGGCGCCGGGCACTCGCACCGGTCCGCACCCGAGGGCTTGGCCTCGTCCAGCACACCACCAACAGAGCGTGTCTGCGAAGAGTGGGCCAGATCCAACCCAGCCAGTTGGGGACGCGACAGGAGGCCTTGTCGGCAAGGACTCGGTGGCGAACTGGATCGACCCGTCATCGTGGACCGCCATGCTGAACCCTGCCATCCAGGCAGGGAAAGGTTTGGCCACGACCCGTTCTACGGCTTCGAACTAGTGGCCGACCGCAGAAACAGGGCTAGCGGTTGGATACCGTCCGCTCGGCAGGGAGGTCCGGCGGTAGCAGGAGCTCAAGCTGCTGCTGGAGCTGCTGGACCTTCGCCGTCCAGTCGGGCGACTCCTTGCGAGCCGCGGCATAGTCGGCGATAGCTCGACGAATGACCTCGCCCATTGTGATCCCGTCGACTCGGGCAACGGACACAACCGCGTCGAAAGTCGCTTCGGGGAGACGCACCGAAACATTCCGGACTGCGCGACCGTCCAAATCGGACATTCTGATAGCCTCCGTCTTGCTTCAGGGACCCAGCCTCGGGGAGGACGCGCCTAAGTGGCGCCCGGCGCTGCGTCGGACGTCACTACTGTAGCACCTGGGCACCGGACAACAAGCTGTGACGACTGGAGGGCCGCTGTGGGCGAGTTCGAGTTGTCCAGGACCTGGTCCGCCCGACTGGCGGCGTCGATCGCCGAGACCTGGTTCGAGGCACGACGCGAGATCCTGTTGGCCAGCCGCATGGAGATGGACGACAACGTCTGGATGACCAGCAGTCCCGACCACATGGGTGATCCGGCCAAGAAGGTCGATCAGCTCCTGCACCAGCATGCGGCGGATCGCCTACGTAGCCTCGTCCCTGGCATCCAGGTCTTCGGTGAGGAAGCAGAGCTGACCAACCTCCTTCTCCGCACGAAGGACTTCCGCTACATCGGGTACCTCGATGCCATCGATGGATCCGCACAGGCATGGAGTCTCCCGGGTGCTTGGGGCCACGTGATGCTGGTCCAGGAGTTCGTCGGGCTCGCGGCTGACGGCGGGCCCGACTGTCAGATGCGGTTCCTCGGAGTCCTCGACGCCGAGGGTGGGACGACGTTCGCGGAGTCTGCCCTCCCCTATGTGTCCGTCGACATCATCGATCGCTCCGAGGGCGACGCGTACAGCGACGACTTGGAGCTGTCGTACTCCGAAGAGGGAGAGAAGTTTGAAGTGACCAGCACGCCGGTCGTGCTTGCCGGCGGGTACAAGCCGACCTGGTGGCAAGCGTTCTCGACGCTTCGCGAGCGGGTGGCCGCCAGATGGCCGGACGTCAAGGTCCCCGTCTTCAACACAGCGGGCGCACCTGTGACGAGAAAGGTGATTCAGAACGCCGACAACGTTGCCGTTCAACTCGCTGCCTCGAGCCTCTGGGACGGCGCGACAGCAGCTCTCGTCAGCCGCGCAGGTGGATACGTATTCGAGATCGGAGAGACTGAGCCGAAAGCCCACGACGTCGTGTGGAGCTGGTGGTCTCAGTTCGGGTACGAGCGGGACCCTCGGCCCGAAGTTGTGGGCCGCTGGCGCCCAGCGACCCACATCCCCGCGTTCGTCGCAGGCATGGACCTTGCCCGAACCCGGGCAGTGGCAGAGGAGTGCGTCGACCTTCCGTCCTGCACCTAGGGCTGTCTCCCAACCGTCGCCAGGTGTGGTGCGGGGTGTTCGAACCTCTACCGAACCCGGGGCGGTTCACTCCGGGATCCGGGGGCAACCCCACTCGATCCTCTGGGGATGAGCCGCCGTCTTCGATCACGACGCGGGCACGCCGCGGTCATCGCTCGAGTGGATCGCCCGTGCTCGTCGCACCCCGGAGTGCGCCC